>CAZZML010000068.1:0-10810 GCA_964654735.1 uncultured Roseivirgaceae bacterium
TTTCTTATAACGTAAATGGTATCCGGGCGGCAATTAAGAAAGGGCTCTATGATTGGATAAAAAATGAGAACCCAGATGTGGTTTGCATTCAAGAGTTAAAAGCAAGGCAAGAACAGGTAGATACTACCGAATTAGAAGCCATGGGCTTTAAACACTACTGGATGTCGGCTGAGAAGCCCGGTTACAGTGGTGTTGCTGTTTTTTCTAAAATTGAACCAAAACACGTTGAATATGGCTGTGGGATAGGAAAATACGACTCCGAAGGCCGAATTATTAGAGCCGATTACGCTGGAGGATCAATTATTTGTACGTACATGCCCTCTGGTACGAGTGGAGACGAACGTCAGACCTTTAAAATGGAGTGGTTGGCCGACTTTCAAGACTATATTGATGAGCTTAAAAAGACCATTCCTAATTTGATAATCGTTGGTGACTATAATATTGCTCATGAAGAAATAGATATTCATAACCCAAAAGGAAATAAAAAGAACTCCGGATTTTTACCTGAGGAACGAGCATGGGTAACTTCATTTTTAGCATCTGGTTTTGTAGATAGCTTTAGGAAAATTCATAAAGAACCCGATATGTATAGCTGGTGGACTTACCGGTTTAACGCCAGAAAAAACAACAAAGGCTGGCGTATCGACTACCAAATGGTAGCGGCTTCTCTAGAAGAAAAAATTGGAGATGCCAATGTTCGTAACGAGGCTTTTCATTCAGACCATTGCCCAACCTATTTAGAAATTGATATATAGTAAAAACAACTCGTCAATAATTTCGTTTAGTAAACCATATTGAATTCAAATTTTAACCATATTGAAACGAAGCTCCACCTTTTTAAGGCAAAAGCAATAAAGCAAACTCTTTTGAAAGGGAGCATTATCTGGGTTTCCATTTTTCTAGGGCTTGGGCTATTAATGGGAGTAACCGAATGGATTGGTGAACTGAGCGCCTTAAATAGAACAATAATTTTTGCTCTATTTTCACTTATTATAATAAGCTCTGCCATAATTCTAATTATTAAGCCTTTCATTCAATTATTGCATGCAAATCGTTCAATAAAAGATACTGATGCTGCTAAAGTCATTGGCTCATATTTTCCTTTAATAGGAGATAAATTAATTAATTTTTTAGAATTAAGCCAAAAAAGCAGTGCTAACAAGTCCTTGGCTCAAGCAAGCCTAGATCAACGAGCCGTTTCGCTTGATTCGGTAGAATTTACAGAAGCTATAGACGCCTCAGAAACAAAAAAACCATTTAAGGTATTTATTCCTTTATTGATCCTCATGTTAGCTATTTTGCTCTTAGCCCCCAATGAGTTTGTTTCAAGTACCAATAGAATTATCAACTTTAGAACAGAATATACGCCAACAGCTCCTTTTTTGTTTGAAATAACATCCAATTTACACGCTTACCAACATGAAGATTATCGGTTAGCTGTAAAATTAACTGGAGCTTCCATTCCATCGGATGCCTATATTGTAGATGGAAAAGCAAGAATAAAAATGGCAAAGACGGAAGTTGGGTCATTTACTTTACTTCTCAACAGTATTCAAGAGTCAAAAACATTCTATATTGAAGCTGCTGGTTTTAAATCAAGCCCATTTGAATTAGCTATTATTTTCAGGCCTACCATGAACTCTTTATCAGCTAATATTAGGTACCCAACATATCTAAAATTAAAAAACGAAACAATAAACCCTGTTGGAGAGCTTGAATTACCAGAGGGCACAATGGTTTCTTGGATTTTAAATGCTCTGCATTCAGATAATGTAGCGTACTATTATAATACTGATACAATAGCTACTGAAAAAATAGGCCTTAATGATTATCGTATTAACAAAACAATAAAAGAATCCGGTTATTATGGTTTTATCCTAAATTCAGGAATAGCTGAACAAAAGGGTAAAATAGAATATACCATTACTGCCATTAAAGACTTAGCTCCTAAAATTCAAGTTCAAAGTTTTGTCGATACACTACTATACAAGTCGATATCTATTGGGGGAGAAATAGCAGACGACCATGGTATTTCGAGGCTATTATTAAAATATAAAAAAGAGGATGGGTCGGAAAAAAGCATCAAGCTGAGTATTAAAAAAGGAGCTCCTCAACAGCAGATATACTATAATTGGATTATTGACTCCTTAGCTCTTTCTCCTGGTGATAATATTTCATATTATTTACAAGTGTTTGATAACGACCAAGTTAATGGGAGCAAATCAGTCAAGTCTAACACGATGTATTTGAAAGTTCCTTCTAAAAAAGAGCTGGAAAACAAGTTAACAAAAAATGAAAAAGCCGAAAAAGCGAGTATTAACAAAGCAAAAACAAAATCGGCTGAATTAAGAAAAAAACTCGATAAAGCGGTAGAAGACATTAAAGGTAAAAAAGAACTTAGCTGGGAGGACAAACAAAATATTAAAGAGCTGCTTAAAGAAAAAGAAAAACTAAATGAGAAGGTTGAAGAGTTAAAGAAACAAAACAAACTACTCAACCTCCAGCGTAACGAAATTCAAAAACCAAGTCCTGAGTTGAACGAAAAAGCGCAACAACTCCAAAACTTGATGAACGAACTGTTGGACGAAGAAACCAAGAAGCTCTATGATGAATTGCAAAAATTATTAGAAGATCAGGCTGAAGCAGATAAAGTTCAATCAATGCTTAATGACATCCAAAATAAAGAAATGAATTTGGAAGAAGAGCTGGAGCGCACATTAGAACTTTTTAAACGATTACAAGTTGAACAACATTTAGAAAAACTTACCGAAGACTTAAATAGTTTAGCAGAAAAGCAAGACAGCTTAGCAGAGAGCACCAAAGACAAGAATAATAGTACGGAGGATCTTAAAGAAAAACAGGAAGAAATAGAGAAGGATTTTGATAAAATAAAGGAAAAATTAGAAGAGACAAAAGAGAAAAATAGCGAGCTTAAACGGCCAGAATCGTTTGAAGATACCTCAGGGGAAGAAGAGGAAGTTAAAAAAGAAATATCAGAGTCAAAAGAAAACTTAGACAAAAATAATAGGAAAAAATCTTCGAAAAACCAAAAGAACTCAGGGAAGAATATGAAGAAGCTTGCGAAGAAACTTGAAAAAATGCAAGGTGGCATGCAAATGGAGCAAATGCAGGAAGATGTAAACAATTTACGAGCTATTTTAGAGAATTTAATTACCCTCTCTTATTCGCAAGAGCAGGTAATGGTCGATTTTAGAGCTGTTAATCAAAGTGACCCTCAATTTGTTGATCTATCCGAGCAGCAGTTAAAAATTAAGGATGATTCTAAAATTATTAAAGACAGCCTTCTATCTCTTGCAAGTAGGGTACTGGCCATTTCTTCCTTTGTAACCCGAGAATTAAACGAAATGGATGCTCAGCTTGATAAAAGTACCAATGCCATTAAAGATAGAAAAAAGGCACAAGCCACAGGATACCAGCAATTATCTATGACTTCTATGAATAACCTTGCTTTAATGTTAGATAATGTATTGCAGCAAATGCAAGAAAGTATGGCCGATGCGATGGGCAAAGGTAAAGGAGATAAAAAACAACCTATGCCGGGCATGTCGGAGTTGCAAGAACAATTGAACAAAGAGATTAGAGAGTTACAGAAAAGCGGAAAATCAGGAAAAGAACTATCTCAAGAATTGGCTAAATTAGCTGCACAACAAGAAATGATACGAAAGGCATTGCGAGAAGCAGAGGAAAAGCTAGGAAATAAACCGGGCGATAAAGAAGGGAGCAAGCCGGGAAATTTAGGAAACCTTCAAAAGCAAATGGAGCTAACTGAGTTGGATCTGGTTAATAAAAACCTTAGCAGGGATTTGCAACGAAGGCAGCAGCAAATTCTTACTCGCCTATTAGAAGCGGAAAAAGCTTTACGCGAACAGGAAATGGATTTGAAACGCGAATCAAAATCTGCCGTTCAATATGAAAAAGAGCTTCCGAGAGCCTTTGAAGAGTATTTAAAACAAAAAGAGAAGGAAATAGAATTAATAAAAACAATACCTCCTAAATTGCACCCTTATTATAAAAAGGAAGTAAACGAGTATTTTAACAGATTAAAAAAACGATATAACTAGCTGATTATCAGTCAAATAATGGACACCATTAACATTCAGATACCGTCATTAACAGAGAACCTCCGTATTGTGGAGAGTTTTATTGATAACGTTAAAGAGAAGTTTAACTTGAATGACGACATTTATGGAAACATTATGATTTCTGTAACGGAGGCTGTTAATAACGCTATTCATCATGGTAATGGGCAAGATAAATCTAAGTGTGTTTCTATTACCTTGTTCTTAGATAAAAATCAAATAAAGTTTGCTGTGGTTGACGAAGGAGCCGGTTTTGACTTTAACAACCTACCTGACCCCACTGCTCCTAAAAACATAGATAAAATTGGGGGTAGAGGTATTTTTCTAATGAAAAATCTGGCAGACGAGGTTCATTTTAATAATGAGGGCAGAGAAGTAGAGTTGGTTTTTTACATTAACTAGCATGAATATTGAGTTTTTTGCTGAAGATACTGGTTTTGAATTAAATCAGCCAAAAAACATTCAATCATGGGTTTCAAATATCATTATCTCTGAAGGGTTTAAGTTAGCACAATTAAACTATATTTTTTGTTCTGATAAGTACCTATATAATATGAATCAGGAATATTTGAACCACGATACTTATACTGACATTATTACGTTTGATAACTCCGAAGAAGATAAAACCATTGAGTCAGATATCTTTATCAGTATTGACCGTATAAAAGAAAACGCCCAATTACAACAAATTAAATTTGAAGATGAACTCGCTCGCGTTTTAATACATGGTGTATTACACCTTATGGGGTGGGGCGATAAAACAGAAGCATTAAAAAAACAGATGCGTTTAAAAGAAGATGCTTGTTTATCTTTGCGCTAAATAACCCAGCTCTATGAAATTATTAATAATCAGTTTAGTATCGTTTCTATTATTGGCTTGTGGAAACTCAGCTCCTGAAATGGATAAGTATGCGAACGAAAGCATGTTGGATATTCCTATTACTCAGCAAGCTCCACCAAAACAAGCAAGTGAACAAGAGCTTACAAGAAAGGTTATTAAAACAGGTAGTATTAGTTTTCAATCAGAAAGTGTTGCCAAAGATTACCAACGTGTTAAGGCTCTTCTTTCAAAATTTGATTCTTACATCGATTCTGAAAATGAAATTAATTCAAACTATCAGATTGATTATGATATTTCCATTCGGGTTGCATCCTCAAGTTACGACAGTTTATTTGCCCTCTTAACTCATATTTCTAAAAAAGTAGATCGCAAATCTTCGAATATAGAAGATGTAACTAATCAATATTATGATCTAAAAACCCGGATTAAAAATAAAAAATTATTAGAAGCTAAATATGTAGAGCTATTAAACAAAGCCAAATCGGTAAAGGATATTTTAGAAATTGAGCGAAGTATAAATGAAATAAGGAACGAAATAGAATCTGCTGAAGGAATTTTTAAGTACTTAAGTCAGCAAGTTTCATATAGTACAATCCATTTAAACTTTTACGAAACACTCCCAAGTGGTTATACCGAAGAAGGTTTTTGGTCAAGTATTTTGAAGGCTGCAGGCAGGGGGTGGAAGGGGTTTCTTTCTTCCTTAGTTAATGCAGTTCAGTATTGGCCTTGGTTAATAATATTTACGGTTGGTTTTTATGTTTATAAAAAAACAAAATTCTTTTGGCGTAAAACGAAGTAATATCAAAAGCATTAAATAACTATTACGTTCCACGTGGAACACTAACCCAAATGTTTCACGTGGAACATTTTTTATTATGTTTAAACAATACGATGTAATTGTAGTTGGTGCCGGGCACGCAGGCTGCGAAGCCGCTGCTGCTGCTGCCAATATGGGTTCGAGTGTTTTATTGGTAACAATGAATATGGCAACCATTGCACAAATGAGTTGCAATCCGGCAATGGGTGGTGTAGCCAAAGGGCAAATTGTGCGAGAAATAGATGCACTTGGAGGGCTTTCTGGAATTATTTCTGACAAGTCTATGATACAGTTTCGGATGCTAAACAAATCTAAAGGCCCTGCTATGTGGAGCCCACGTACCCAAAACGATAGAGTGCTTTTTGCTCAAGAGTGGAGACTTGCCTTAGAGAAAATAGATAACCTTGATTTTTGGCAAGAAATGGTGAAGGAAATTATTGTAGAAGAGGGTAGGGTTACAGGTGTTAAAACCGGAATGGGGCATACCATAAAAGGCAAAACCGTGATACTCACAAACGGAACTTTTCTAAACGGCATTATTCATATTGGCGAAAAGCAGTTTGGTGGTGGCAGAACAGCAGAACATTCAGCTACAGGGTTAACCGAACAATTGGTTAGTCTGGGATTTGAATCCGGTAGAATGAAAACCGGAACTCCTCCCAGGGTTGATGGTCGTTCGTTAAATTATGAAGTAATGGAAGAACAAGTAGGAGATGAAAAACCCGGCAAATTTTCCTGTTCAAATACTAAAGCTTTAGCAAAACAAAGAAGCTGTTACATTACTTATACCAATACAAAAGTTCACCATGTATTAGAAACCGGCTTTGAGCAATCGCCCATGTTTGCAGGTAGAATACAAGGAATTGGCCCAAGATATTGCCCATCTATCGAAGATAAAATAAACCGATTTGCTGATAAAGATCGGCATCAAATATTTGTAGAACCCGAAGGATGGGACACCGTAGAAGTATATGTAAATGGATTCTCTACTTCTTTACCCGAAGAAATACAACTGAAAGCACTAAAGGAAATTAAAGGATTTGAAAACGTAAAAATGTTTAGACCCGGATACGCCATTGAATATGATTATTTCCCGCCTACTCAACTTAACCTTACCTTAGAAACCAAGCTAATCAACAACCTCTATTTTGCCGGGCAAATAAATGGAACCACAGGCTATGAAGAAGCTGCCGGGCAAGGGATGATGGCCGGTATAAATGCCCATAATAAAATTAATAAACTAGCTCCTTTTGTGTTGTCAAGGTCGGAAGCGTACATTGGTGTTTTGATAGACGACCTGATTAATAAGGGAACGGAAGAACCATATCGCATGTTTACTTCCAGGGCTGAATTTAGGATTCTGTTGCGACAAGATAACGCTGACATTCGATTAACTAAAAAAGGGTTTGATTTAGGGTTAGCAACCAAAGAAAGTCTAGATAAAGTAACCAACAAAATTAAAGAAGTAGGCGAGTTGGAACAACTTATTTTTACAACTAAAGTAAAACCATCGCAAGTAAATGCTCAGCTTAAAAAAATAGGAAGTGCCCAATTAAAAGAAGGCTCAACCCTAGAAAAACTATTGAAAAGACCAGAACTTGGTATAGCAGAACTTAGACTTTTGAATGAGTCATTTGACAAACAGTTAGATGCATATTCTGATGAAGTATTAGAACAAGCCGAAATTAAAATTAAGTATGCTTCTTACATAGAAAAAGAATCTCAACTAGCAGGTAAATTAGAAACAATGGATTTGAAAAAAATTCCAGAAGGGTTTGACTTTAATACGATATCGGCTTTGTCTGCAGAATCTCGAGAAAAGCTTTTTAAAATACAACCCAAAACACTTGGGCAAGCAAGCAGAATTAGCGGAGTTACACCTGCAGATATTTCTGTGCTACTTGTATATTTAAGTAGATAATGGCTTTAGAAAAATTAACGCACTGCCCCATTTGTAATTCGGATAAATATGAATTGCATAAAACGGTAAAAGATTATACGGTTTCGCAAGAGGTATTTAATATTGTTTCCTGTGTTAACTGTTCTTTTTTATTCACAAACCCTCGTCCAAGTTCAGCATCGTTAGGTGCTTATTATAAATCTGATGACTACATTTCGCATACCAATAAGAGTAATAATCCCATCAATCTAATTTATAAACTAGCCCGTACTCAAACACTTAAATGGAAGTACAATCTAGTGGCTAAGTCCAAACCCAAAAGTATATTAGATTACGGTTGTGGTACCGGGCATTTTCTAAACTATTGTAAAAAGAAAGGATTTGAAATTAATGGATTTGAACCTGATGAAGATGCACGAACTATAGCAATACAAGAAGTTGGAAATGTAATAGCTTCTACCAGCAATAACATTCAAAAAAAGTTTGATGTAATTACTTTGTGGCATGTACTGGAGCATATTCCAAACTTAAACGAAGTGGTAGATTGGCTCAAGGACCATCTTGCTAAAAATGGGAGGTTAATCATTGCCGTACCTAATCCTAAATCGTACGATGCTCAATTATTTAAAGAGTACTGGGCAGCTTATGATGTGCCTCGGCATTTATACCATTTTTCAAAAAAAACTTTAGAAGATTTAGCAAATAGGCATAGTTTTAGCATAGAATCCATTCATCCTATGAAACTGGATTCTTTTTATGTAAGCTTATTAAGTAATCAGCATAAATATGAAGCTACTAAACCTATAAAGTCATTTTTAAATGGTTTAAAATCAAATAGTTATGCAAGTAAAACAATGAATTATTCCAGTTTAATTTATGTATTAAAGCACCATAATGAATAGAATACTAGTTGCCATTACTATAACACTTATTTGGAGTGCCTGTGCAAATCGGGTTCCGCCTAGCGGAGGTCCTAAAGATGAAGATCCTCCAAATCTAATAGGCTCCATTCCTAAAAATGGCAATACCAACGTAAAGACTACTGAAATAACATTACTTTTTGACGAATTGGTTGTTACTAAAAATATTAAAAAGGAATTGCTCATTACCCCAAGAATCGACTTCGATTATGACTATACTATTAAAAAGAATACCGTCATTATTTCGCTGGAAGAGCCTTTAGACTCAGCTACTACTTACACCTTTAATTTTAGAAAATCTATTGTTGATATAACAGAAGCTAATCCAGCAGAAGATTTAGTAATTGCATTTAGCACTGGTTCTATTTTGGATACACTCGAAATAAATGGAAATGTGAATGACCTTTATACGGAAAGTCCGATAGAAAACTTAGTTGTGGGTCTTTATAAAGCCGAAGATACTCTAAACCTTTTTAATAGCCCTCCCTACTATCTAGCCCAAACAGATAAAGCTGGAAACTACTTGTTCAGAAACCTAAAACCTGCAGAATATATTATAAATGCCTTTGTAGATGGTAATAATAATCTTATCTGTGATTCTGAAAGAGAGCAATATGCCTTTACTGATTCAGCCATAAAACTGGACTCAACAATTTCTGCTGACACATTAAAATTACATGCTCTCAACATAGATACATTAGAATTAAAACGTACCAGAAACAGCGGTCAATATTTTGTTGCCGTAGTTTCAAAATACATTACTAAGCTAGAGCTTAAAGCAAAAAACGATAGTACACTCTGGTACACACTAGATAAAGACCATAAGGAAATAAAAATTTATAACACCTTTTACATTAAGGATAGCCTTTTAGTAAAATTGCTAATGAAGGATTCGTTAGACATAGAAACTACAAATACTATATATGTGAAGTTTCCGAAGAGTGAGCGAAAATATGATGAATTTAAAATAGAGTTAAGTGAGTTAGAGTTATTTCCTGAAAAACAAACCCTCAGTTTTAAAATTAACACCTCCAAGCCAAGTCGTTTAGTATCATCTGATAGTATAAGTATAAAATTGGATACACTCTCAATTATTCCTTTTGATTCCGTATGGAGCATAATTAAAAATGCTAATTCTACCGAATTTGAATTTACCAATTACTTACCTAAAGCCTATCTCGATTCTATTCACACCCCATCAGAAGCAAAAGGAAAAAGAGATATATCAAGAATGAAAATTTTAGAAGCTCCTGCAAAAAAAGAATCAAAAACAACTCCTAGTTATTCTTATTCACTTCAAATTCCTTTTGGAAGTTTTCAGTCAATTGAACAAGATTCATCTTCAAGAATTGAAGAAACCTTAACACCAAAATATGCAAAAGATTTTGGAATACTAATGGGCAACATTAACACTAACAATACACACTATTTTATACAGTTACTAGATAAAAATTATAAAGTAATAAAAGAAATATCGCAAGCTAAAAAGTATAATTTTAAAAATATACCTCCTGGTGATTATCGCATTCGTATTTTAATAGATAGCAATAAAAATGGCAAATGGGATATAGGTAACATTCTACTAAATCAATTACCCGAACCAATTATCATCTATAAAAATAGCGAAGGTATTAGCAAAACTACAATTAGGGCTAACTGGGTAATGACTGAAGATCTTACTTTTTAGTTGTTGATAAGTATTAAAACTTGTGTTAACAAACTAAAACTTATAAACACTAACTTTAATAATTTGTTATTATAACTTAAAACCATAGTTCTAAGCAATATAAACTTTAATAAAACCATAGTTATTAAGAAATAATAAACAGTTAGGTTAACAAAACTTTTCAACAATAAAAACGTGAATAAAATATGGATAACTTTAAAAACTTGATTTACAATAATTTAAATAAACCAACACCAAGAGTAATCCACAAAAAAGCAGATATTTATACACATTTTAATTAATAAAATATTTCTGTAAAAACTTATGCACAAATCCACATAGCTAATAATTAATAATAGATATTTATATATATATATAATAATTATATAGTAGAGTAAAAACGTGGATAAGTAACTAACCCATTCACATTTCGTTTTAGAAAATAATGTTAAAAACTATAAAACTAAATATTACATTGCTCTTAGCAATATATTCTGGAGGTGCAACTTTTGCACAATCCGTTAGTATAGATTTGGCGCAACAATATTATGGGCAAGGTGAATTAG
>CAZZML010000069.1:0-10800 GCA_964654735.1 uncultured Roseivirgaceae bacterium
TCTTGAGAAACATCTACCAAACGTCTTGTTAAGTAACCAGCATCTGCCGTTTTAAGAGCAGTATCAGCCAACCCTTTACGAGCACCGTGAGTAGAAATAAAGTACTCAATTACATCTAGTCCTTCTTTAAAGTTAGAAAGAATAGGGTTTTCAATAATAGCACCTACTGAGCCAGCAATGTTTTTCTGAGGTTTAGCCATTAGCCCCCTCATTCCACCTAACTGACGGATTTGCTCTCTAGAACCTCTGGCTCCTGAGTGCATCATCATATAAATAGAGTTAAACCCTTGCTGATCTGCTTCTAACTGATCCATTAAGGTAGTTGTGAGCTGAGAGTTAATCCTTGTCCAAATATCAATTACTTGGTTATAACGCTCGTTATCAGTAATAAGACCCATATAGTAGTTATTCCATACGGCATCTACTTCTTCTTTTGCTTGTGCAACAAGTCCCTCTTTTTCAACAGGCACCATTACATCATTAAGTCCCATTGATAAACCACCTTTATAGGCAGATTGGAATCCTAATGTTTTAATATCATCGAGGAAGTTAGCAGTAGTTGCTGAACCTGAAATTTTATAGATGGTTGCAATAATTTTTTGAAGCTCTTTCTTAGAAAGTAACTTATTAATATAACCAACGTCTTCTGGAACAAACTGATTAACCAATACTCTACCTGCAACGGTTTCTATTAGTTTATCTTCTAACTCACCTGTTTCTTCGTTTCTAACTTTCGTTCTTAACTTAATAAAAGCATTTTTCGAAAGTACTTCTTCGTTTAAAGCAATAATTACCTCATCGGCATTATAGAAAACCATTCCTTCTCCCTTAACTGGGAATTCTTTAGTTGTTTTTCTGCCTTTAGTTACGTAATAAAGACCTAACACCATGTCCTGAGATGGCACTGTAATAGGTGCTCCGTTGGCTGGGTTAAGAATATTATGAGACGACAACATTAATAAAGAAGCTTCCAAGATAGCTTCGTGCCCAAGAGGCACATGAACTGCCATTTGATCGCCATCAAAATCAGCATTAAATGCTGTACACACTAATGGGTGAAGTTGAATAGCTTTACCTTCAATTAATTTTGGTTGAAACGCCTGAATACCTAAACGGTGCAATGTAGGAGCACGGTTAAGCATAACAGGGTGTCCTTTCAATACATTTTCAAGAATATCCCAAATAACAGGGTCTTTTCTATCTACAATCTTCTTTGCAGATTTTACCGTTTTAACAATTCCTCTTTCAATCAGTTTCCTAATTACAAAAGGTTTGAATAGCTCTGCAGCCATTCCTTTTGGCAACCCACATTCGTGAAGTTTCAATTCTGGCCCTACAACAATTACAGAACGACCTGAATAATCAACCCTTTTACCCAATAAGTTCTGACGGAAACGACCTTGCTTACCTTTAAGCATATCACTTAAAGATTTAAGGGCTCTATTACCATCTGCTCTTACAGCATTTACTTTTCTTGAGTTATCAAAAAGAGAATCTACTGCTTCCTGAAGCATTCTTTTCTCATTTCTAAGAATTACTTCTGGTGCTTTAATATCCATCAATCGTTTCAAACGATTATTACGGATAATTACTCTTCTGTAAAGGTCGTTTAAATCTGAAGTAGCGAATCTACCACCATCTAATGGCACCAATGGACGTAATTCTGGTGGAATTACAGGAACCATTTTGATAATCATCCATTGTGGCTTGTTTTCGATTCTAGTTTCAGAATCACGGAAACCTTCCACTACTTTTAGTCTTTTTAAAGCTTCTGCTTTACGTTGCTGAGAAGTATCAGTTGCTGCTTGCAAACGCAAGGCGGCAGCCATTTCGTTCAGGTTTAACCTTGCAAGAAGCATTTCAACTCCTTCAGCTCCCATTTTTGCGATAAACTTATTAGGGTCGTCATTATCCAATAACTGGTTTTCGCGAGGAAGTTTATCAAGTATATCCAGGTATTCGTCTTCGGTAAGGAATTCTAAATATTCAATTCCATCTTCTTCCTTAATACCCGGCTGAACTACAACATAGCGTTCGTAGTAAATTATTTGATCTAATTTTTTGGTTGGTAAACCTAATAGGTAACCAATTTTATTAGGCAACGATTTAAAGTACCAAATATGTGCTACAGGAACCACCAATTCGATATGCCCCATACGCTCTCTACGTACTTTTTTCTCTGTAACCTCTACACCACAGCGGTCGCAAATAATACCTTTATATCGGATACGTTTGTATTTTCCGCAATGGCATTCCCAGTCCTTAGTAGGCCCGAAAATACGTTCACAGAACAAACCTCCCATTTCTGGCTTGTATGTACGATAGTTGATAGTTTCTGGCTGAGTAACTTCACCATTTGAATGCTCCAAAATAGATTCTGGAGAAGCCAAACTAATAGTTACGGCTGAGAAATCGTTGTTTAGTTTTTTATTTTTTCTGAATGACATATTCTTAAAATAAATTTCTTTGTTAAAACCAGGTGATTAATCTAAAGTTACTTCTAATGCAAGTCCTCTTAATTCGTGAATCAATACATTGAATGATTCAGGAATATTAGGTTTCTGCATATTTTCACCTTTTACAATTGCTTCGTAGGCTTTCGCTCTACCAATTACATCATCAGACTTGATGGTAAGAATCTCTTGAAGAACGTGAGCAGCACCAAATGCCTCTAACGCCCAAACTTCCATTTCACCAAATCTCTGACCACCAAATTGTGCTTTACCACCCAATGGTTGCTGTGTAATTAATGAGTAAGGTCCAATCGATCTTGCGTGCATTTTATCATCCACCAAGTGACCTAACTTAATCATATAAATTACACCTACCGTTACAGGTTGATCAAAACGCTCACCGCTTAAACCATCGAATAAATAGGTACGACCGTAATCAGGCAATCCAGCTTCCTTCAATTCTGCGGCTACTTCATCCATAGAAGCACCATCAAAAATTGGTGTAGCATACCTTCTATCTAATTTCATCCCAGCCCAACCTAATACAGTTTCATAAATCTGCCCAAGGTTCATCCTAGAAGGCACACCTAATGGATTCAATACTATATCCACAGGAGTTCCGTCTTCAAGGAACGGCATATCCTCGTCTCTTACAATTTTAGCAACAACACCTTTGTTACCGTGACGACCAGCCATTTTATCGCCTACTTTAAGCTTACGCTTTTTAGCGATATACACCTTAGCAAGTTTTACAATACCGGCAGGTAATTCGTCTCCTACTTCTAGAATAAATCTTTCTCTTTTAAAGATTCCTGTAATCTCATTTCGCTTGGCTACATAAGCTTTTACAATTCTAACCACCATTTGGTTAGTTTCATCGCTAGTCGTCCAATCGTCCAGAATTACATCCGAAATAAGGTTTACTTCTTCAGAAATTGCATAAGTACTCTCATCCCTATAAATATTTTTATCAGGGAAAAGATTAGCTTCAATATTTTTAGCTGAGAATTTAACTCCTTTGCTAATTAGTTCATCGCCAAACTTATGACCAACAGCCTGAGAGGATTTGCCTGATAGAAGTGTTGATAATTTCTCAATTACCTCAGCTCTTACAGACGATAATTCTTGACCATATTTATGCTTAAGAAGTTCAACTTCTTTCTTCGCTTTTGCTCTAAGATCTTTGTCTTTTTTACTTCTGGTAAACAGTTTAGTATCAATAACAACACCTGTTAATGATGGTTTTGCTTTTAACGAAGCATCTTTAACATCGCCCGCTTTATCACCAAATATGGCTCTTAATAATTTCTCTTCTGGAGTTGGGTCACTTTCTCCTTTCGGAGTAATCTTACCAATTAAAATATCACCTTCTTTAATCTCGGCTCCAATTCTAATAACTCCGTTCTCATCAAGATGCTTAACAGCTTCTTCACTTACGTTTGGAATCTCAGAAGTTAATTCTTCTTCACCACGTTTGGTATCTCTTACCTCAAGATCAAACTCATCGATGTGGATAGAAGTATAAATATCCTCACGTACAACACGCTCAGAAATTACAATTGCATCCTCAAAGTTGTATCCTTGCCAAGGCATAAATGCAACTTTCATATTTCTACCCAAAGCAAGTTCTCCGCCTTCAGTAGCATATCCTTCTGTTAATGCTTGTCCTTTTTTAACTTTATCACCTTTTTTAACCAAAGGCTTCATATTAACGCAAGTATCTTGGTTTGTTCTTCTAAACTTAATTAAATCATACGTTTTAGAATCACCGTGGAAACTAGCTAGCAATTCATCGCCCGACATATCGTAACGAACAAAAATTTTATCAGCATCAACGTATTCAACTGTTCCGTCTCCATCGGCTAATACCAATGAACGAGAATCAAGTGCTACTCTGGTTTCAAGCCCAGTACCCACAATTGGAGCTTCTGGTCTTAATAAAGGCACTGCTTGACGCATCATATTTGATCCCATCAAGGCACGGTTGGCATCATCGTGCTCCAAGAAAGGAATTAGAGAAGCTGCTACCGACACAATTTGGTTAGGAGCAACATCCATAAATGATAGTTTGTCTGGCCCAACAATTGGGAAGTCGCCTTCGAAACGAGCTTTAATTCTATCATTTACATATTTACCTTTATCATCAACAGGTGCATTTGCCTGTGCAATGTTATGTGTATCTTCGTCTTCAGCGGTTAAATAGGTAATGGTATCAGGAGTCATTCCTACTTTGCCATTTTTATCTACCTGACGGTACGGGGTTTCAATAAAGCCCATTCCGTTTACTTTGGCATGCACACATAAGGAAGAAATCAAACCAATGTTTGGCCCTTCTGGTGTTTCAATCGTACATAAACGACCGTAGTGCGTATAGTGAACATCTCGAACCTCAAAACCAGCTCTTTCTCTCGAAAGTCCACCTGGTCCTAATGCTGAAAGTCTTCTTTTATGTGTAATCTCTGCTAATGGATTGGTTTGATCCATAAACTGAGATAATTGGTTAGTACCAAAGAATGAGTTAATAACAGAAGATAATGTACGTGCGTTGATTAATTCAACAGGTTTAAAATCTTCGTTATCTCGAACGTTCATACGTTCTTTAATCGTACGAGACATACGAGCTAAGCCAACACCAAATTGTGTATAAAGTTGCTCCCCTACTGTACGAACTCTTCTATTACTTAGGTGATCAATATCATCAACAATTGCTTTTGAGTTAATTAACCCAATTAAGTACTGAATGATATGGATAATGTCATCTTTAGTCAATACTCGACTCTTTTCTGACATATCAATTTTAAGCTTTCTGTTGATTCTATAACGACCAACTTCACCTAAATCATACCGTTTATCACTAAAGAAAAGGTTGTTAATCAAATCACGAGCTGTACCTTCATCAGGTGCTTCGGTGTTTCTTAACTGACGGTAGATTGTTTCAACCGCTTCTTTCTCAGTGTTAGAGTTATCTTTAGCAAGCGTATTAAAGATGATCGTAAAATCGGTAACATTTACATCATCTCTATGCAGAATTATTGATTTAGTACCAGACTCAATAATCAATTCAATATCGCCTTCTTCGATAATATGATCTCTTTCTAATAATACTTCGTGGCGATCGATAGAAACTACTTCACCCGTATCTTCATCTACAAAATCCTCGGTCCAAGTATTAAGAACCCTTGCAGCCAGTTTTCTGCCTACTGATTTTTTAATATTAGCCTTTTTAGCTTCAACCTCTTCAGATAGGCCGAAAAGATCTAATATATCTTTATCTGTACCCCATCCTATTGCACGCAATAAGGTGGTAATAGGAAATTTCTTTTTACGATCGATGTAAGCATACATTACGTTGTTTACATCGGTAGCAAATTCAATCCAAGATCCTTTAAAAGGAATTATTCTGGCTGAATAAAGTTTAGTTCCGTTGGTGTGCTTACTTTGAGCAAAGAACACGCCTGGTGATCTGTGCAATTGAGATACAATAACTCGCTCAGCTCCGTTTATCACAAACGAACCTTTCCCAGTCATATAAGGAATGTTTCCTAAGAATACTTCTTGCTCAATGGTTTCAAAATCTTCATTTTCGTCATCGTTACACGACAAACGTAATTTCGCTTTTAGCGGAACTGAATAGGTTAACCCTCTATCGATACATTCATCTACTGAATATTTTGGTGGATCTACCAAATAATCAACAAATTCTAATAAGAATATGTCGCGCGAATCTGAGATAGGAAAGTTATCAGAAAATACTTTGAAAAGCCCTTCGTTTTCACGTTTTTCTGCGGGAGTTTCTAATTGAAAGAAATTCTGGAATGATTGTACTTGAATATCAAGAAAATCTGGATACTCGATAATTTTCTTAATAGAAGAAAAATTTATTCTTTCGGATTGAATTGCTTTTGCCAAAACTTTAGTTAGTTAAAGTTAAAATATGCAGGAAACCCTGCTAAATGGTTTTGTACTAATTCGTGTACAAACAGGAAAAGACCCCTATTCCGATTTACTTCGAAACAGGGGCCCAATAAATTTAGGCCTTATAAAAAGCCACCAAAGTTTACTTCAATTCAACTTCAGCTCCAGCCTCTTCTAATTGCTTTTTAAGCGCTTCAGCTTCGTCTTTAGCAACACCTTCTTTTACAGCTTTAGGTGCACTATCAACTACCGCCTTAGCTTCTTTAAGTCCAAGACCTGTTAATTCTTTTACAAGTTTAACGATTGCTAATTTTGCTCCACCTGGGGCAACAAGAACTACATCGAAAGATGATTTTTCTTCTGCTGCGTCATCTCCACCACCAGCGCCAGCTACCATTACTGGTGCTGCTGCAGCTGCAGGCTCAATACCGTGCTCATCCTTAAGGATAGTAGCCAACTCGTTTACTTCTTTAACAGTTAGGTTAACTAACTGATCAGCGAATGCTTTTAAATCTGCCATTTTTATTTACTAATTTTTAAATATTCAACACTAATTTTCACGTTCAGACAACGTCTTAACCAATCCTGACAATGTAGTTCCGCCACTTTGTAACGCAGAAACCACATTTTTAGCAGGTGACTGAAGAAGTCCAATAATTTCGCCAATAAGCTCACTCTTAGATTTAAGCTCACTAAGCATTTTTAAATGTTCTTCGCCTATGAAAAGATCGGAATCGATGGAAGCTCCTTTCAACATAGGTTTGTCTTCAGACGTGCCTGATTTTCTAAAATCTCTAATCACTTTGGCTGGCATATTGCCAGTTTCTTTTGAAAAAATTATTCCAGAAAAACCTTTTAATACTTTATCAAAAAACTCCGTATAATCTGTATCTAACTGTTCCAAGGCTTTTTGAATTAATGTGTTTTTATACACACCATATTCAACTCCTTTTTCGAAACATAGTCTTCTAAAGTCGTTTACTTGAGCAACTGTTAACCCAGAAGCATCGGTAACATAGAAGAAATTATTTTCTTCAAACTTACCTGAGAGTTCTTTTACTACTTGTACTTTTTCTTCTTTAGTCATAACTATAAACCTTGAAGTGAATTTTGATCTATTTTAACACCGGCACTCATAGTGCTAGACATGCTAATACTTTTAAAGTAAGTTCCTTTAGCAGAGGATGGTTTCATCTTAGAAATAGTATTTAAGACTTCTTCTGCATTTTCTTGAATCTTTTTTGCATCAAAAGAAACTTTACCAATACTTGCGTGAATAATACCGGCTTTATCAACTTTAAAGTCGATTTTGCCACTCTTTACTTCTTTCACAGCTTTGGCAACATCTAAAGTTACTGTACCAGATTTAGGATTAGGCATTAAACCTCTTGGCCCTAAAACTCTGCCTAAACGACCCACTTTGGCCATTACTGTTGGCATTGTAATAATTACATCAATGTCTGTCCAACCGCCTTCGATCTTAGTGATGTACTCATCAAGACCAACGTGATCTGCGCCAGCGTCTTTTGCTTCTTGTTCTTTATCAGGTGTACATAATACCAATACAGTTAAATCTTTACCTGTACCGTGTGGTAATGTAACAACACCTCTAACCATTTGGTCAGCTTTACGTGGGTCAACACCCAAACGTATGTCTAAATCAACAGAGGCATCGAATTTAGTAAAAGTAATTTCTTTTACTAACTGTGCCGCATCTCCAATGCTGTACTCTTTTTCAGAGTCAACTTTGTCTAGCAATGCTTTTTGATTTTTTGTTAACTTTCCCATTATCTTACTTAGTTAGCCCAGGGTGCATTACCTGAAACTGTTATTCCCATGCTTCTTGCAGTACCAGCAACCATTTTCATAGCCGACTCAACCGTAAATGCGTTAAGGTCTGCCATTTTAGTTTCTGCTATTCCTTTTACCTGATCCCAAGTTACCGAAGCCACTTTTACTCTATTAGGCTCTGCTGAACCTTTCTTTTTCTTAGCTGCCTCAAGCAATAAAACTGGAGCTGGAGGTGTTTTAATCACAAATTCGAAAGACTTATCTCCAAAAATTGTAATTAACACTGGCAATACTTGCCCTGCTTTATCCTGTGTTCTTGCATTAAACTGCTTACAGAACTCCATAATATTAAGACCCTTACTACCTAAAGCTGGTCCTACCGGAGGAGAAGGGTTTGCTGCGCCTCCTCTTATTTGTAATTTCAGATATCCACTAATCTCCTTAGCCATTTTCCTCTTAATCTATTTTTTCAACTTGCATATAGTTAAGCTCAACTGGTGTATTTCTACCAAAGATTTTCACCATTACATTAAGCTTTTTCTTCTCTTCAAAAACTTCTTCTACACTGCCAGTAAAACCACTGAAAGGACCATCCATCACTTTCACGTTTTCACCAACGATGTAAGGGTTGTCAAGTTGTTCATCTTCCGATTCTACTTCCTCCACTTTACCCATTATCCTGTTAATTTCACGCTCTCTAAGCGCAACAGGCACTTTAGAAGTACCAGCTCCTTCTCCAAGAAAACCAATAACTCCTGGTATTGAATTTACAACGTGGCTTGCTTCGCCATGTGTAAGGTCTGCTTCTACCAACACATACCCTGGAAAGAAATTACGTTCACGAACTCTTTTCTTTCCATTTCTTATTTCATATACTTTCTCCGATGGGATTAACACCTGAGTAACATACTCCTGAAGCTTTTCTCTCTCTACTTCTGTTTCGAGATATAGCTTTATTTTTTTCTCTTTTCCGCTAACAACTCTTAATACATACCACTTTAATTCTGCCATGTTAGCTGTTATTAAAACGCGTTATAAAACCAAGTTAAAGCATTATTAAACGCATAATCGAACACGCCAATTAATAATGCAAAAATCATAGAAGCCACTAGTACCAGTACTGAGCTATTTTGCAAATCTCTATACTTAGGCCAAGAAACTTTATCTCGCATTTCTACAACCGACTCTTTAATAAATGTTATCAACTTTTGCATTTAATACAGTAGTTAAATTTTTAGCACGGGTGGAGAGACTCGAACTCCCAACCAACGGTTTTGGAGACCGCTACTCTACCAATTGAGCTACACCCGTTTGATGCACCACCCAAATTGGGAGTGCAAAAATACCATTTTTTTATTATAACACAAGTGCGTTTCAATAAATTATGAAACGCACTTAGTGATAATTTTAATTTATCCTAATTAAAGGATTTCAGTAACTTGTCCTGAACCTACAGTTCTACCACCTTCACGGATAGCAAAGCGTAGTCCTTTTTCCATTGCTATTGCACTGTGTAACTCTACTTCGATAGTAACGTTATCACCAGGCATAACCATTTCAACCCCGTCAGGAAGCATAATTGTTCCTGTTACGTCTGTTGTTCTAAAGTAGAACTGAGGACGGTATTTGTTGAAAAATGGAGTATGACGCCCACCTTCTTCTTTTGAGAGAACGTACACTTCAGCTTTAAATTTAGCATGAGGGTTTACTGAACCAGGCTTACAGATAATCATTCCTCGCCTGATGTCAGTTTTTTCAATACCTCTTAATAAAATACCAACGTTATCGCCAGCTTCTCCTCTATCAAGGATTTTACGGAACATCTCAACACCTGTTACAGTTGACTTAAGATCTTTAGCTCCCATACCAATAATATCTACAGCATCTCCAGTGTTAGTAACACCTCTTTCAATACGACCCGTAGCAACAGTACCACGACCAGTAATTGAGAATACATCCTCTACTGGCATTAAGAAATCTTTGTCGATTGCACGTTTTGGGAGTGGAATATGCTCATCAACAGCATCCATCAATTCCATGATTTTATCAGACCACTCTTTTTCTCCATTAAGTGCACCCAAAGCAGAACCAGCAATTACAGGAATAGTATCACCAGGGAAATCGTACTCAGAAAGAAGCTCTCTGATTTCCATTTCTACTAATTCCAATAATTCTTCATCATCCACTAAATCTACTTTGTTCATAAAAACAACCAAAGCAGGAACACCTACTTGGCGAGATAAAAGGATATGCTCTCTAGTTTGAGGCATTGGACCATCGGTTGCAGCAACCACGATAATAGCACCGTCCATTTGGGCAGCACCAGTAACCATGTTTTTAACATAATCCGCGTGACCAGGACAATCTACGTGAGCGTAGTGTCTTTTTTCTGTCGCATACTCAATGTGCGAAGTATTAATTGTAATACCTCTTTCTTTTTCTTCTGGAGCGTTGTCGATTGCCGAAAAGTCTTGAGCTTCTGCAAGCCCCTTGTCTGACAATACTTTAGAAATCGCAGCAGTTAATGTAGTTTTACCGTGGTCAACGTGACCAATGGTACCTATATTAACGTGCGGTTTTGAACGATCAAAG
The DNA here is from genome assembly GCA_964654735.1 of uncultured Roseivirgaceae bacterium. GTDB lineage: Bacteria > Bacteroidota > Bacteroidia > Cytophagales > Cyclobacteriaceae > JAKISE01. The sequence continues at coordinate 10,752 of CAZZML010000069.1, forward strand.
GTTTCTTTAGCCATAATTGAAAATTCCTATTTAGTTAATATTTACGTTT
>CAZZML010000070.1:0-10737 GCA_964654735.1 uncultured Roseivirgaceae bacterium
ATCAATATAAATTGCATTAAGTCTATTATTCATACCTCCAATCGATATTTCCAGTCCGTCATTTCCTTCATTTATAATTGTTTGCGGATTAAATCGTGCAAAATCTCCTAAAGAACGCCCAACTGTTGGAGTATCGTTGATGTCTTCAACACTTAAAACTGTTTCTGCTCCAGTTCTGTTTCCATCAAAAATGTTAGTAGCACTAGCCGAAACGACCACCTCTTGTAGCTGAGTAGATGCATCTTCTAATTTCACAGCTAAATTCAACTTTTGTCCAAGAGAAAGGTAAACTCCTGTTAACTCATACGTTTGATAACCCACAAAACTTACCGTGATTTTGTAGGGTCCTCCCACATTCATAGCAGGTATTCTAAAAAAACCATCAGCATCAGACAAATTACCAAAATTTGACCCTGTTGGTGTATGAACTGCAATAATGGTAGCACCCGGTAACGGAGCACCCTCTTTGTCGGTGATTTTACCATTCATTGCTGAAGTGGTAACACCTTGTGCAAATGCCAAGCTCGAAAAAGCCAGCATACACATAATTAGTAGATTTCTCTTCATTCTTATTAGGTTTAATTGATTAATATAAAAATTAAATTTGTTACGAAAATACAGTGAGAGGTATGGTTCATTTAAAATATTATGTTATGGTTTGGATATGATTATGCGAGGGATAATAACATAAACTTAATATACAAACGACCATGAGTTTCAGTATGCAATAGACGTAAAAATATTTCTTACAACAAACCATTTTCAATAATAAATCGCACTAAATTAGTTAGGTACAAACCTTCATTATTTTATTAATAATCATGAACTTAAGTATTACGATTTAGTATGTTATAATGGATTAAAATTATAGCTTTATAAATATGTTAAATACCAATTTTTATTATGAATAAGCATTTTTTTTCAGCATTACTTTTGGTGACCTCGTTTACCGCCAAAGCACAACAAAATGTTAACTATTTTTATAATCAAGATGTTAAGTTTGACACTAGCATTCCAACTCCTAAGAATGTATTGGGCTTCGAAGTAGGCGAGTGGCATGTAAGCCACGATAAATTAGTGGAGTATATGAAAGCCCTTGCAAAAACTTCTAACAGAGTTAGTTTAGAAATAGCTGGTTATACGTATGAACACCGTCCTATTCTATTACTAACAATTACCAATCCTGAGAACCATACCAACATCGAAAATATTAAAAAAGAGCATCTTGCCATTAAAACATCCACCGATGATATTGCAAATAAGCCAGTAGTGGTATGGTTAGGGCATAGCATACATGGCAACGAAGCTAGCGGGAGTAATGCTTCCTTATTAGTTGCTTATTATTTAGCTGCTGCTCAAGGCGAAGCCATCGAAAAAATGTTAACTAATACTATTATACTATTAGATCCTTCGTATAATCCTGATGGATTAAACAGGTTTGCCAGTTGGGTAAATAGCCATAAAAGTAAAAACTTAGACCCCAGTAGTTTAAGCTTAGAACATAATGAAGCATGGCCACGAGCAAGAACTAATCATTATTGGTTCGATTTAAATAGAGATTGGCTTCCTGTGCAACATCCGGAGTCTCAAGCTCGAGTTGCTAATTTTTATAAATGGCAGCCCAATATTTTAACAGACCAGCACGAGATGAGCTCCAATTCTACTTATTTCTTTCAGCCCGGTATCCCTTCCAGAAATAATCCACTAACACCGGAAAAGGCGTTTGACCTTACTCGAAAAATTGCCAGATACCATGCCAAAGCAATGGATGCTATTGGTTCTCAATATTATTCCGAAGAAAGTTTTGATGATTATTACCCGGGTAAAGGCTCCACTTTTCCTGATTTAAATGGTTCTGTAGGTATTCTTTTTGAGCAAGGAAGTGCACGAGGCCATTTAATGGGCACTGAAAATGGCAGTTTGAGTTTCAAATTTGCGATACGAAATCAGGTAACTACAAGTTTGTCAACCTTAGAAGCTGCACAAGAATTAAGAGGAGAACTGTTAACATACCAGAATGAATTCTTTGCAAAAGCTAAAGAGTTAGCTTCTAATGATGTTATTAAAGGCTATGTGTTTGCCGGTAAAGGAGACTTAAACAAAACCAATTCTTTTTTACAAGTACTAGCAAGGCATAAAATTGAGGTTGAAAAATTAACAGATAATTATAAGCCGTTTTCGAAAGATGAAAGCTATATTGTTAAATTAAATCAGGAGCAGTACCGTTTAACAAAAGCTATTTTTGATAAAAGAACATCGTTTAAGGATAGTCTTTTTTATGATGTTTCGGCCTGGACATTGCCATTGGCTTTTGGAATGCAATACCAAGAGGTTTCAGCCAAAGAGCTGGTTAAAATTAAATCTGAATCTATAGGAATAATTAAGAGAGAAGAAAAAATTGCTTTTGAGGCTTCTGAGTATGGTTACCTGCTTAGCTGGACTGATTATATGGCTCCTGCGGCTCTAAATAAAATTCAAAAGGCTGGTTTGCGAACAAAATTAACAACGCATGCTTTCCAACTTAATGGAAATAAATATGCAAAAGGCACCATTTTTATTCCCGTTCAAAATCAGTCGCTATCAAAAGATAAAATAGTTGAAGTGATGAAATTTATTTCTTCTACTTATTTAGTACCTGTTAAAGGTATTAATTCAGGTGATGCAGATGGAGTAAAACTAGGTAGTCCTTCTTTTTATAATCTAAAATCGCCCAAAATTGCGGTAGTAGGAGGCGATGGAGTTTCCTCTTACGAAGTGGGCGAAGTTTGGCATTTATTAGATTACCGAATGAATATTCCAATGAGTTTAATTGCAATCGACCAACTTAACTCAGTCGATTTATCTAAATTCAATACAATTATAATGGTAAGTGGTAATTACTCTAAACTGAAAGTTGACCGAATAAGTGAGTTTGTAAAAACTGGCGGGCTTATTATAGCTACCAAAAGTGCAGGCAAATGGCTATCGAAGAATGAGATAACAACAGTAACTTATGTAAATAATAAGATAGATAGCACCCAACAGCGCCCTTATGAACTAATGGATAGATATAAAGGAGCACAAGTAATTGGAGGAGCTATTTTTGAAACTAAAGCTGATTTAAGCAACCCATTATTTTATGGATATGCTGCTACTTCTATTCCTGTGTTTAGAAATAGTACAATAATGATGGAACGGAACAAAAATGCGTATGCCAATCCTTTAATGTACACAGGTAGCCCGCTGATAAGTGGCTATATTTCTTCTATAAACATAAAGAAATTGGCTAATACAGCAGCGGTTCAAATAGACAAGGCAGGCAGAGGAACAGTTATTACATTTACAGATAACCCTAACTTTAGAGCTTTTTGGTACGGCACCAACCGTATGTTTTTAAATGCCATATTTTTTGGCAGGGAGGTTCGGATAAAGTAGAATTCTTCAAACTCAGGTTAAAAGAATCATTCCTCTAATCAACTAGCACACTTTTGAATAGAGAGGAGGTATATTGAGTTTTTAATACCTCTTGGATACAATCTGACTCTGTAGATAAAATAGTATCAAAATAGTTAGTGAAGTACGAATCCGGAAGATTATGAATCTTGAGAAATTTCACTTTATTAATCCTATCAAAAATTGTTTGGTTATTGGATTTGTACTCTCCGATTAAGTAATGCTTTACTTTACTCAGTTCACTTTCCGAAATATTGTTGTTGTGAATTTTATCTAATTCAATTTTTATAAGCTCTATAACTTCGTTGCCAGCTCCCATTTTTATGTCTGCAGATATTTGTATGTAGGATGATTCTTTCAAGTGTTGGATTGAAGACCCAATTCCATAAGTTAATCCTTTATCCTCTCTAATGTTTTGCATAAGCCTAGATCCAAAATAGCCACCTACAAGAGTGTTACCCAAGCTGAGTGCTGGGTAATTTGGGTGCAAATGGTTGAATGCTTGGAAACCAATTTTTAGACTTGTTTGCTTGCTATTTAACAGAGTTTTCGTTGCCTTTGATGGCTTGTTTGATGGCTTGGTAGAAGAAGTTGCCTTAGCTGTATTAGACAGTTTTTTATCACTCTGCCTTTCCAAAATGGTTTGAATAGTTGATTTTAATAACGCATTGTCAAAATTTCCTGCAGCTGTAATAAATTTGATTTGGTTTAAGGAAAAAGTTTTCCAATGTTCTTTTAAATCAGAAGATGCAATGGATTGAATATCTCCTTTATTAAGTACTTGCCCATAAGGATGTCTTCCAAAAAGTGCTTTTTTTATTAATTTGGCAGACCAGTAACTAGATTTTTGTAGATTAATGTCTAGCTCTTGCTCTCTTTTACTTACCAGTTGGGCTAGTTTATCTTCCGGAAAAAGTGGCTCATTAAATAATTTAAGAAAGAAAGGTAGCGTTTCTTTTAGTTTGTTAGTTAAGCAATACAAGCTGAAACTATTATAATCTAAACCACTTTGAAACTGCACAAAAGCCCCTCGAAGTTCAAAGAAATTATTAATTTCATTAGAATTGAAGCCGTTAATACCAGACTTTAATAAGTTTGTAGAAAAGTAGGATGCTCCCTTTTTGATTTCATTTATTTTTCCGCCTCCAAAAATCATCTCGATACCACAAACCTCTTGAGTTTTATCTAAAATGGAGTATATAGGAATGTTATTACTTAATGAATCAGCATCATAAGCTAGCTCATTAATTGTTGGATCAAATGATAATGTAGGAGCTTCTGATCTAATTAACATTAGTCAGTAACTGAATTGCTGACTTTACTGTCTTCTTCGAAATTAAAATGCAACGTAAAACGAAGTGTTTCTGCTAATGGGTGTTCTTGCTGTGGAGGAACCAGGTACGCAAAATCAAATCCAAAAACATTATATCTAAAACCAACACCCAACGTAAAGAATTGGCGGTTTCCTTTATTTTGGTTTTCATAAAAGTAGCCTGCTCTAGCAGCAAATAAATTATTATACCAATATTCAGCACCAAACGAAATCATTATTTCAGCCATTTCTTCAGAAAATCCATCAGGAGCATCTGAAAATGAGCCAAACATGCCACTTAACAGGTTTCTGTCTGGGTCTTTCCCTCTTTCAATTACCAGTTTTTCTGTTACCGGATCTATAATATATGCTCCATTTTCATCCGTTGCATAAATAGGAGGGGAAGGAACTAATAATTTGTTGAAATCGAGCGCAAAAGTTATGGTATTATATGGGTCTATATCCATTTTAAGTGCCGAACCCAACCGTAAGTTTACAGGAATAAAATCTTTATTTTCTTGATTCGAGTATGTTACCTTAGCTCCAATATTGGAAATGTTTGCTCCAAAGGCAAGATTGCCAATTTTTATATCTTTATTATAATAAGCTGATACATCTGCCGCAACGGTATTTGCAGGTTTTGCTTCTATTGTTGCTGTTGAGAATTGACCCGTAAGGTTTGAATTTACATACCGAAGTGTAATTCCTAAGCTAAAATCTTCCGATAACATTCTGGCATAAGTAGCATCAATCGCAAATTCTTTAGGGTTGAAGTCCCCTTGAGGATTGTTATTATCATCTGTAAAAAAGATATCTCCAAGATCAAAATACCTTAATGAAACAGCAATTGTTTGCTCTCTGGATAATTTATAGTAGCCAGAAAGGTATGATAAAGACATATCATTAATAATTTTGGCCAGCCAAGGAGAGTACGAAAGGGAAAACCCCATTTTACTATCAATAAAGGCAAGTTTAGAGGGGTTCCAATATGCGCTATTGGCATCTGGAGAAATGGCAACTCCTGCATCGCCCATCCCTCCTGAGCGAGAATCTGGGGTAATGCTTAAAAATGGAACCGCTGTTGTTATTACTCGCTGACTGCTATCTTGGCCAACGATGCCTGATTGCGCTTTAACAAAGTTGCTTAAAATAAGCAGTGAAGTTAAAAGTATTACCGATTTATAATTTATCAATGTTATTAAATTTATGTTCAAATATATCTAAAGTTAATTAATTTGTGGTCATTAAACGACCAAAGAAAGAGTTTGAGGTTCCAGAACTAACAGAACGAACGGTTATGCTATAAATGTATAATCCTTCAGTTAATTTTTGACCGGAAGAGTTTCTGCCGTTCCAGCTTATGTCGTTTATGGTAGAACTTGCATTAGAATATTCTATTTCTTTTACATGCACAACTTGACCTGACCTGTTTAAAATTTTTAAAGTTACGTTAAGGTCATTTCCACTTAAGTTATGTTTAAATGTAAAATGAGCCTCATTTGGGGCAGGGTTAGGGAAAACACTTACTTCGGAAATGAATACCTCTTGCTCATTTGCTACATTAAATGTTATGTTAGTTTCAGTTGGGTTATTAAAAGTATCCCAAGCTTTTACAGTTATTAGATGATTGCCAGGAACGATATCCTGAAGCGGGAATAAGACTAGGCCTGACTGGTAAGAATCCAAATCGTATTGAAAATAATCGTTTAGAGATACAGGCTCTCCCCCATCTAATGAATAAGTAATGTTATGACCTACTTGCGATTTTGACAAATTGATACCATTTTCATCATAAAAGCGAGCTATTAATAAGGAGTTAGCACTTACCAGATCTTCGTTTACAAAGGAGGTATCCTCCATAAAAACGGCTATAATAGGTGGAGTGGTATCAATACTAGGGTTGGCATTAGTTCCACCAATTTTAATATTTACATTTGCCCCGTTTGCATCTATGCTATCAGTAGCAACAGAATACATAGAAATTTTTCCTTCCATAGCTTGATAGCTAATATCTAAAGGCGTTACAAACTGAAAAGCAAACCGTCCATCTTTTACAGTGGAGCTTCCTGAAAACAGTTTATTGTCCCTATCGTTATAGGTAAAAGGAGCTCCAAAATTTCCACGAGTTTTTTTAATTGTCGGTCGGTCGTAAAAATCAATTTGTATTGCTCCGTCATAATTTAACAACACCTCTCCTGAAGAGCCTCGTAAAGAACCTGTAAAAACAACATGTTCAAGGGCTGAAATGCTATCTTTTGTACTAAGAGCACTTCCATTTAAACTATCTAGCTTAATAAATTTTTGAGGGTAAGCTAGCTTTAAGCTTGGATCGGCCAATAATGAAAAATTTCTATTATTAGGTCCGAGTAAACTGTTGTTTTTAGTTTCACGAAATATCTGCCCAAGTGTTTTATAAATACCTGCATCAGTAGCAAGTACTGAACTGTAAAACGCAAGATTAAGTGTGTAGTTGGAGCTTGCAAAAACCGGCCGACTTGTTGTAATAAGTCCAATTGCTCCTGCCTTGGGTTTAACAACAAGCTCTTCGCCAGCTGAAATTTGATTGGCATCATCGTGGCGCCCAAACTCGCAAGTTGCTGTTACTAGCAAAGGGTAAAATGTGTCGTTTTCCAACCCTTCAATCATGTCTTTATTAAATACATTAGATTTAGCCCATTGTGTTTCGCTACCATGTCCTGTATAATTCATAATAAGTGCACCGGTTTCAAAAGCCTTTAAAATAGCTTCGTTTACCAATGGTGCCTTAGTGCCTCCTGGCAGAGCCTCAATCGGATAAGCATCTATATAAATTTTTTGTGGGTTGTACGCACTATAAGTTGTGTCAATTAGTGTTGATAATCTTTCTGCATCACGTTGGTGAATATTGAAATCACCATTTTCAGCCACAAAATAAACTTTCTTTCTCCAATCTCCAATGGTAGATTTTGAATGATACTTTTTTATTTTTTCTACTACTGCAATAGCATCATCAACTGATTTAACAGGCAATCTGCCTACGCCAATGTCTAATGTGTGATCTCCTTGCAAGTTTTCTGCCCATTCTCCTTCGTCATCTTCTAAAAACCCCAGATAATCATCAGAGCCATACGTATAAAGGGGGCTCAAAGAGTTTCTTGATTCGTAAATTGGAACAAAAGAATTATTCTTTTCATCTAGGTTTTTATAGTCGTAAGTGCCTTTGCCGAATAAAAGGAGGTGCTTTAACCCGGCATAATCATAAAGGTATTTGGCTAAGTCTCTAAGTGCTGTAACATCCTTTCTTCCACTCGAAAACTCATTAAAAACCTGATACGTTAACGCAATTCGGGTAGTAGTCCCTTGCGATAATTTGTGGTTTTTTAACTCCAATGCTTGATCTAGGAAGATTGGAGATGTAATAATAAGTAAATCAACATTTGAAGAATTATGAAGATTTTGATTGGCAACAGGGGCAATAAATTCAGGAACAGCAAAATTTTCGTTCATATCTACAACTACCAAGTGAGCTGTAGTATCTGTATTTATATTTCCACTAAGTTGATTGCTGCTAACAGATGAGTTAATCCTCTCAACGGCATTAAAACTATCGACATTCCAGAGTTCAGTGCTTGCAGAACTTACTGAGACGTGTAATGTACTAACTAAATCATTTTGTTTTGGAATGGTAAGGGCTAGAAACCCATTTTCTAAAGAAGTACTTTTTTCAATTTGTGCTAAAAAATAGTTTAAATAGCCAGCCCTGTTTTGTTTTGAATAAGTATAATTGATTTCGATATTTTCAGTATTACTGGTTGGCAATGCAACGGTAAAGAGTTTTACATCTTCTACTCCTTTGATGGTATAACGGCTGTCTGGAATCGCTGATAATTGATGGCTGCCAGCGTTAATGCTGTTTACAGAAACAGAAAAACTGCTAGGTGCAAAAGAAGAAGCCATAACAGCTGATTTTAATTTAAGCTCTGAGCCAGGCACCCAATTTGTTAAGTCAGTCACAAAAGTTTGGTCAAGATTAGTGTCAAACTTTTCACCAAACCAAAATCTGCCAGATTTTAAAATGTTAATGTCTTCAAGTTCGTGGATAAAGTAAGTGAGGTATGTATCAACTATTGGATAATTACCAGCAATTGGGGGTGTGGGTTCAATTCGTTTGCCAACGTTAGAATTAATGTTTAAGAAATAATAGCTCGTATCACTAAACAAGTTGTTTTCATAGCTAAATACTTTATCAGTTTCATCAAAATAAACCTCATCGGTGCCCTCACCCCAAAAAATTATTTTATCGATTGAGCTAAAATTTCCATCTTCTCCACCTATAATTTTAATAGCTAGTTCTTCTAAGTCTATTGGTCGTGTTGCTGTATTCGATTGAGGCAACATGCCTCCTGAAGTTCCAAAAAGTTGTATTTTTTCAGGGTTTAATCCTTGCAAGGAAATCCCGGCACTTTCAAGGTCAGAACCTTTTAGTTCATAAATACCTGTTTCGGTTATTGCAAATTTATACCAAGTGCCAGATGATAACACAGAGTTAATTTGTGCATGGAGTTTTGAATCAAACACCAAAGAAACAATAAACAATAGAAAGCCGAACTTCTTCATTAACATTAACCTTGTTTTCTTTTATCCATAAAAGCCACTAAAAGTGACAAGATAAGATAAAAACTGATAATTAAAGGAAACGATTGTTTCCCAAGTATAGCCAGTAAGATAATTGATACTATAACTAGTAAATAACGAGAAATATTGTTTTTAACAGAATAATCTTTAAACTTTAAAGCAAGCATTGGGATGGGAGCGACCAATAACAGGGACAAAGCAATACTTATGAAAAGAACACTTGCTGAAGACCCAATTAAACTAGAGCTGGCAGGCCAAAAAACTAATCCTGATACAAAAAAAGCAGCAGCAGGAGTAGGCATTCCTATAAACCCGTTGGTTTGTCTTGTGTCTATATTAAACTTAGCTAACCTTAATGCTGAAAATAGAGCTAAAGCAAATGAAGCAAAGGGTAAAATTCCTCCTGAAGTCAAATTATCTTGTAAACTAAAAAGGATAAAAGCTGGTAACACTCCAAAAGTTACCATATCTGCCAAAGAATCTAACTCTTTGCCAATGGGAGATGATACTTTTAAAAGTCTGGCAGTAAATCCATCAAAGAAATCGAAAATAGCGGCAAGCCAAATCATATAAGAAGCTAAAACAAGATCGCCCTTAGTACAAGCGACAATGCCAATGCAGCCACAGCTCAAGTTGGCCAATGTAATGGTATTCGGAATATGTTTTTTTATCATTTTAGTTCTCCACAAAAAATGGATTGGTTGCTTTTTCTTGCTTAATTGTAGTAGTAGGTCCATGCCCAGGATAAACTACCATTGATTCATTGAGCACAAAAATCTTTTCTTTAATGCTTTTAATCAGCGTATCATAATCTCCTCCGGGTAAATCTACTCTGCCAATACTTCCACTAAAGAGTATATCGCCCCCAATACATATATTTTCATCAACATTAATAAATGCCGCATGACCAGCAGAATGGCCAGGAGCAAAAATGGTTGTTAATAAGGAGTTTCCAAATTTAATTTCTTCCCCTTCTTCTATCAAATAATCTGCAGGCGTGTGGCTATAATTTTCGAACCCATAGGAGCCTGCATAAGAAGGTACCGCATTATATGTACTTTCTTCTTCTTTTGGTATCCAAATTGGTGTGTTGAGCTTGTTTTTTAAAAAATTAACTCCCAGAACATGGTCAATATGCCCGTGTGTTATAAGTATGTATTTAACCGAAAGCTCATGTTCTTCAATAAAAGAGATGATTTCTGTTTCTTCTTTGTTATCAAAACAACCTGGGTCAATAATTACACATTCTTTAGTTTCATCATAAAGTATATAAGTGTTTTCGCTAAATGGGTTAAAAACCAACGTTTGAATCGTAATCATAAAATTTAATTGATGAAATTTGATACAAAGTAGAGGGTTTAATATCAATACACAAAACT
>CAZZML010000071.1:0-10684 GCA_964654735.1 uncultured Roseivirgaceae bacterium
TTAGAGCACGCTTATTAAAGCTAATACTCCTCCACATTACAAAGTAATCTATTTTAGAAAACATGTAATGTGACCTAAGCTACATTTGCGCTCATCAAATATAATTTATTTTGCCGACAGAATTTTATTCTATCATCCAAGGAGGTTAGGCACCTCTGAGTATGAATATCAACACATTCGTATGAAAAAGTTTCTTCCAATATTAGATTGGCTCCCAAATTATAAAAAAGAATACCTCCGTGGCGATCTTTCTGCAGGCTTAACGGTTGGTGTAATGCTTATTCCACAAGGTATGGCCTATGCCATGATTGCAGGTCTCCCTCCTGTTTATGGGTTATATGCAGCTATTTTCCCTCAGCTAGTGTATGCCATATTTGGCACATCTCGTCAGTTAGCGGTAGGCCCGGTTGCCATGGATTCTTTATTAGTAGCTGCCGGCATTTCGGTAATTGCAGAAGCAGGCACTGAAAATTATATTGCTTTAGCCATACTCCTCGCCTTTATGATGGGGGTTATTCAACTTGCTCTGGGAGTATTTAGAATGGGATTTTTAGTCAATTTTTTATCCAAACCTGTTATCAATGGGTTTACTTCAGCCGCTGCCCTAATTATTGGGCTTAATCAATTAAAGCATTTAATTGGTGTTGACCTTGAACGAAATAATAATATCTTCATTATAGTATATGAAGCTATTCAAAACTTCGGAAATATTCATTGGCTTACCGTTGCCATTGGTCTGGGAGCTATCATTCTCCTAAAAAACATAAAACAAATTCATAAAGCTATACCCGGTGCTTTGGTTGCAGTTGTGTTAGGAGTAGTAGTGGTAAAATACTTCTCATTATATACAATGGGAGTAAAAATTGTAGGCGAAGTACCCAAAGGGCTTCCCTCTTTTTCTATTCCAATAATTAATACGCCTCATTTTAACGAACTCATTCCCGTTGCATTTACGTTGGCACTCATTGCCTTTATGGAAGCCACTTCCGTAGCCAAAGCCATTCAGGTAAATCATAAAGATGAATACAAGTTAGATTCTAATCAGGAACTAATTGGGCTGGGCATGGGAAATATTGCGGGCTCCTTTTTTAGTGCATTTCCTACCACTGGTGGCTTTAGCCGTTCAGCAGTAAACGAACAATTAGGAGGTAGAACCAACCTTGCAGCTATTATTAGTGCCTCCTTAGTAGTTTTAACATTACTATTTTTAACACCACTATTTTATTATTTACCCAATGCAGTACTAGCGGCTATTATTATGGTAGCCGTATTTGGGTTAATCGACACCAAATTCCCCGTATTGCTCTGGAATACAAAAAAAGAAGATTTCTTAATGCTGGCCATATCATTTGGCGTAACTCTTGGGTTAGGTATTAAAGAAGGCATAGGCGTAAGTGTGGCAATGTCGCTTGTGGCAATGATTTATAGAAGCACAAAACCTCATTTTGCAGTTCTTGGTAAAATGTCATCTTCCAAAGAATTTAGAAATATTAAGCGATTTGATAATCTCAAAGTATATGAAGACATCCTCGTGTTTAGATATGACGCTGATTTGTATTTTGCCAACACAAGCCATTTTATAGAGAGCATCACTAAAGAAATTGATGCCAAAGGGAGTAAACTAAAACTAATTGTATTGCACGGTGGAAGCATATCACATATTGATTCTACGGCTTATCAGGCACTGCAAGAGTTAATCGAACACCTAAATAAACGAGGTGTTGAATTTTATTTCTCATATATTAAAGGGCCAACTAGAGATTTCTTACAACAGATGGGACTTAGGAAAGTTGTTGGCGAAAGCTATTGCTTTTTAGATGTGGATTCAGCCATAGAAGCTTATTTGAAGCAAAATAATGCTAAAAACCAGAAATCAATATAGCACCGTTTACTATGTAATTTTAATCACATAGATTAAATTGCAGTTGAGGTAAACTTGCATAAGTACAAAAAATGTATAATTATAAAAATATAACAATATGCCAGTAGAACAGATATACACAGGCTGTTTAGCCGAAGCCGCTTATTTTATCCATTCAAATGGAGAAGCCGCAGTAGTTGATCCATTAAGAGAGACCACCCCTTATATTACAAGGGCTGCCGATAATGGAGTAAAAATTAAATACATCTTCCTAACCCACTTCCATGCCGATTTCGTATCTGGCCATGTGGACTTAGCCAAGAAAACAGGAGCTACCATTGTTTATGGCCCTTCTGCCACTGCCGATTTTGATTTTCATGAAGCACACGATGGTGAAGTATTTAAAATTGGAGACATTACCTTGGAGCTTATGCACACTCCTGGTCACACAATGGAGTCGATTAGTTTAGTATATGTAAACGAAGAAGGAAAGAAAGAATTCGTAATGACTGGTGATGTATTATTCATCGGTGATGTGGGTCGCCCTGATTTAGCTGTAAAATCTGACTTATCGCAAGCAGATTTAGCAGGTCATTTATTCGACTCGCTTCGTAATAAAGTAATGAAATTACCAGATGATATTATTGTATATCCTAACCACGGTGCTGGTTCGGCTTGTGGTAAAAATATGAGCGAAGAAACTTATGATACGTTAGGGCATCAAAAAGAAGTTAATTATGCACTACGTGCAGATATGACGAAGGAAGAGTTTGTAAAAGAAGTGCTTACAGGATTAGTAACACCTCCTCAATATTTTCCTAAAAATGCAGGAATGAACAAAGGAATAAACAAGAGTTATGCTGATATTCTTGCTTCCGGGCTTCAAGCACATGACCCTGCTGAGTTTAAAGGATTAATGGAATCTACAGATGGAATCATCACTGTAGATACACGCCACGAGCAAATATTTAAAGATGCTTTTGTTCCAAACACGTACAACTTTAACATCGATGATAATTTTGCTCCTTGGGTAGGTGCAGTAATTTTAGATATTGAAGCACCTATTTTAATTATTGCAGACGAAGGCCGTGAAGAAGAAGTAGTTACCAGATTAGCCCGTGTAGGGTACGATAACGCCATCGGATACCTTAAAGGTGGAATTGATGCTTGGAAAGAAGCAGGATATGAAACAGATTCAATTGTTTCAATCTCTCCTAAAGAGTTTAAGGTTAAAATGATGGGTAAAATCAATATTGTTGATGTTCGTAAAGAATCTGAATACTACTCTGAGCATATTGACAGTGAAAGTGTATTTAACAGACCGCTTGATTTTATTAATAAAAACATTGAAGAGTACGATAAGAATGAAGAGTATTATTTACATTGTGTAGGTGGCTACCGTTCTATGATTGCTGCTTCTATTTTAAGAGCAAACGGTATTAAAAATGTAATTGATATTGCCGGTGGATTTAACGATATTAAAGAAGCTGGTGTAAATGTTACAGAGTATGTTTGCCCAACCACAATGTTATAATAAGTAGGTTATTCTACAGTTAATATTAAATTATTGTCATCCTGTCTCAACACCTATCGGGGCAGGATGACTTTTTTTGAGATAGTTTTTATGAATACAAAAACAGAAGAAAAGCCAAGCCTGATACCACGATTTTTAATTTTTAGCTTAACCTTGGGACTGGCTCCATGGTCACCACCACATATTATTGGTAAAGTTAAATGGCTAATGGGTGGTGCCGCTGGCATGCAACCTATGGATTGGTTTGATTTAGTACTCCATGGTACTCCCTGGGTATTACTTTTTGGGGCAATCTTATGGGAAGCTAAAAAGAAGCTTTTCCCAGCTAAGTAAAATTTATAAACATACATTTTAAGGCATCTATTAAATTATTAATGGATGCCTTTATTTATTTAGTTCTTATTTTTGAAAACTACTAATATCAAATGCAAGAACTCAGCCTTTCCGAACTTAATCTTCAAATAAAAAAAACGTTAGAAGAACAACTAGCGACCTCCTATTGGGTAGTAGCTGAAATTGCTCAGATTCAGGTAAATAGCAGTGGACATTGTTATTTAGAACTGGTACAAAAGGAAGGAAATCAGGTAATTGCCAAAGCCAGAGCTACTATTTGGGCATACTCTTATCGTAATATTTCTGCATGGTTTGCACGCATTACTGGCAATGATTTAACAGTAGGCATGCGCATTTTAGCCAATACAAAAGTAACTTATCACGAAGTGTATGGGCTAAGTCTTAACATTAAAGATATCGACCCTTCGTTTACCTTAGGTGAGCGAGAAAAAGCAAGGCAAGAAGTAATTGCCAGGTTAGAGGCTGATGGCATTATGGAGATAAACAAAGAACTTGAACTCCCTCAAGTTCCTCAAAACATAGCCATTATAAGTTCAGAAACTGCTGCCGGATATGGAGATTTTATTAACCAAATTGAGCATAATGGATATGACTATAAAGTCCACCATTACTTATTTTCTGCCAGTATGCAAGGGGATAAAGCCCCTGAAAGCATTATAAATGCCTTGCACCAAATAGTAGATTCAGATGCTGATGTGGTAGTTATCATTCGTGGAGGTGGTTCTCAACTTGATTTAGACTGCTTCGATGATTATAACCTTTGCAGTCATATTGCTCAGTTTCCATTACCTATTCTTACCGGAATAGGGCACGAACGAGATACCTCCATTGCAGATATGGTCGCACACACGCAGCTAAAAACACCAACTGCCGTTGCAGAGTTTATCATTCAGGGATTTATCGCTTACCAATCAAGCATTAGCGATTTGTTTTCAAACATTAGCTCGGTAGCCACTGATTATATCTATACTGAAAAAGAAACATTAAATCAGATATCAACAAGGATGAATCTGGAAATTCAGCAGAAGCTACAAGCAAGCAAAGCAAAGCTCGCATCCATCACACAAAATATTGCGCATTCCAGTGCCTTTCAATTAGCAAATAGTGAGAATAGATTAAAATCGATTGAGCAAAAAATAAATTTACTCAACCCTAAACACCTCCTTAAAAAAGGATATTCGGTTATTTATAAAAATGGCAAACCACTAGGCAGCACCAAGGTTTCAGTAAACGAACAAATAGATATCATTACCGCAAATCAACGTATTTTAAGCACCGTTGATAAAGCAATAGAAAATACAGAATTATGAGCAAATTTAATTATACAAAAGCACTTTCTCGTTTAAACGAAATAGTGGAAGAAATGGAGTCGGATGAATTGGATATTGAAAAAATAAGCATACTGGTTAAAGAATCAAGCACCTTACTTAAGGCCTGCAAAAAAGCACTTACCTCAACTGAAGAGGAAATAAATGAGGTCATTAATCAAATGAATCTGCCACCTAAATAAATTTTTGCTAACACCATAATTTATTTTCTTAATTTGGCACTTCTATTAAACAAACATTATGAAAATCATTCTTACCCTAACCCTTCTTTTAGTCTATACTATTTCCTTTGCTCAACCAGATCGTTGGCAACAACATGTAGATTACACCATGGCCTTAAAGCTTGATGTGAACACCCATTTATTTGAAGGAACACAAAAATTAGTATATACCAACAACTCTCCTGACACGCTCAAAACAGCGTATTATCACTTATACTTTAATGCCTTTCAGCCGGGTAGTATGATGGATGAACGCTCAAGAGCCATTGAAGACCCAGATTCAAGAGTTAGAGACCGAATCTCTAAACTTTCAGAAAAAGAGACAGGGAAAATTTACCCAACCAGTTTACAGCAAAATGGGCAGAGCATTAACTACACCGTTGTAGGCACCATTTTAGAAGTTGAACTCGCACAACCAATACTTCCTCATTCAACCACTACGTTTGATATGGAATTTGAAGGCCAGGTACCTGTACAAATTAGAAGAACAGGTAGAGATAATAAAGAAGGCATTGATTACTCCATGGCACAATGGTATCCTAAAATGAGCGAATACGATTATGCAGGATGGCACGCCAACCCCTATGTAGCCCGTGAGTTTCATGGAGTATGGGGTAATTTTGAGGTAAGCTTAACACTCGACTCCAAATATATAATTGGAGCAACAGGCATTTTACAAAATCCAGAAGAAATAGGATATGGCTATGGAGCCCCTGTAAAGCATAAAAAAAATAAGCCGATTACCTGGCATTTTAAAGCTGAGAATGTGCACGATTTTGTGTGGGCTGCCGACCCCGATTATGTACACAAAACAGTGCAGATTCCCGATGGACCCCAAATACACTTTTTTTACCAGAAAGATAGCATAACCACCGAAACCTGGCCTCAGCTTATGGACATTACACCCAAAATGGTTTCGTTTATGAACCAACGATTTGGTAAATACCCTTACTCAGATTTTAGTGTTATTCAAGGAGGCGATGGAGGTATGGAGTACCCAATGGCCACTTTAATTGTTGGCCGAGGCAGTTATGCGGGTTTAATGAGCGTTACCATACACGAAATGTTTCATAGCTGGTACCAAGGTGTGCTAGCTACCAACGAAAGCCTTTACCCTTGGATGGATGAAGGTTTTACCACCTATGCAAGTAATATTACCAAAGCATATTTAACCAATAGCAAAGCTGATCCTCAATTAAGAGGATACGGAGGGTATTATTACCTTGTAGAAAAAGACAAACAAGAACCATTAACCACCCATGCCGATCATTATAATACCAATTTAGCCCATGGAATTGCTGCCTATTCCATGGGATCTATGGTGCCGGCTATGTTAGAGTATATTGTAGGCAAAGAAAACTTTGAAAAAGCCTTTCGAGTATATTATAATACCTGGCAATTTAAGCATCCTAACCCAACCGACTTTAGGCGAGTGATTGAGAAAGAAACAGGGTTTGAATTGGGCTGGTTTTTTAACGACTGGATAGGAACTACTCACCGTGTAGATTATGCGATAGATAGTGTTTTTGGAGATGGGACTAACACAACAGTTAAACTTTTAAATAAAGGAACAATGCCAATGCCAACAGAAGTGTTAGTAAGTTATAAGAATGGAAGTGAAGAAATCTTTTATTTCCCATTACGTATGATGCGCAATGCAAAAACGGAGTTTGGCGGCACAAAATCGACTTTGGTAAGTGATTGGCCTTGGACCAACCCTAAGATTGAATTTAGTATTCAAAAACCAATTAATAATATTAAATCTATTGAATTGAACAAGAGTAAAAGAGTGCCGGATATTGACCCCACCAATAACAGTTGGCAAAACCAATAATTGAATGGAGCTAGAGCAAGCTAAAAAAAGAATTAATGAGTTAACCAAAGAACTCCACCACTATAATTACGCTTATTATATGGAGGATAAATCATTAATTAGTGATCAGGAATTTGATCTATTATTAAAAGAACTAATCGACTTAGAAACCCAATTTCCAAATCTTAAACGAACCGACTCCCCTACACAACGTGTGGGTGGCGCCATTAATAAAGCCTTTGAAACGGTGCAACATAGCACCCGAATGTTATCGCTTGGCAATACCTATTCCGAAGAAGATTTACTTGAGTTTGATGGTCGTGTAGCCAAAGGCTTAGAGGGGCAGCCTTACGAATACTTTTGCGAACTAAAATTCGATGGAGTGGCCATCAGCCTTCAATACGAAAACGATGTATTGGTAAGAGCGGTAACCAGAGGCGATGGCACCAAAGGGGACGATATTACAGATAATGCAAGAACGATTCGGTCAATACCATTAAAAATAAACTCAAATCTTGCCAAGATAGAAGTTCGCGGAGAGGTTTTTATGCCTAAAAAGGTATTTGAAGAGTTAAATATGGAACGTGAAGAAGCTGGAGACGACCTTTACGCCAATGCACGTAACACAGCATCTGGTAGTCTTAAAATGATGGATTCCGCACAAGTAGCCAAACGAAAATTAGATTGCTATCTGTATATGTTGTTAGCCGAAGGACACGCTTCCCACGAAGAGGCTATACATAACCTGGAACATTGGGGCTTTAATGTATCTTCTACCTATCAAAAATGTGCTAGTATTCAAGAAGTATTGGATTATATTCATTCCTGGAGTGAAAAAAGGCACGAACTCCCTGTAGAAACAGATGGTATCGTTATTAAAGTAAATAACCTAGATCAGCAGGAATTGCTTGGGTTTACAGCTAAAACACCTAAATGGGCTATATCTTATAAGTATAAATCGGAAAATGCCTGTACCAAACTTAATGCTGTAACCTACCAGGTTGGCAGAACCGGCTCTATTACACCTGTTGCTGAACTGGAGCCCGTACTTTTAGCAGGCACTACCGTAAAACGAGCCTCTTTGCATAATGCCAATGAAATTGAACGGCTTGATTTACACGAAGGTGATTTTGTTTTTGTTGAAAAAGGAGGTGAAATAATACCAAAAGTTACAGGAGTTGATTTATCGCAACGAAGTGGAAAGAGTAAAGCTATTATTTACATAACTCACTGCCCTGCCTGCGATACAGAGCTTGTTCGTAAAGAAGGCGAAGCCTCTCATTATTGCCCTAATACCGAGGCCTGCCCACCACAGATAACAGGACGAATTGAACACTTTATTCATCGAAATGCGATGAATATTGATAGCTTAGGTGAACGCACTATTTCGTTACTGTACGAAAAAGGGTGGCTTAAAAAACCTTCCGATTTATATAAACTAACGAAAGAGCAACTATTAGAGCTCGAAGGATTTAAAGAACTATCGGTCACAAATCTTATATCAGGAATAGAAAACTCTAAACAAGCACCATTTGAAGCCGTGTTATTTGGCTTAGGCATTAGGTATGTTGGCAAAACGGTAGCCGAAAAACTAATTGAGCATTTCAGAAATGTTGATGCATTAATGAGTGCCTGTTTTGACGAACTGGTAGGTGTACAAGAAATAGGCGATCGGATTGCAGAAAGTGTAATTGCATATTTCTCTGAACAAACGAACAGAGAAGAAATTGAACGACTTAAGTTAGCCGGGCTTCAATTTGTAACCACAACCAATAAAAAATTAAGCAATATGCTTGAAGGCACAACATTTGTGGTTTCTGGCATTTTTGCCAATTACAGCCGCGATGAGTTAAAAAGTGCCATTAAGGCCAATGGAGGAAAAGTTGTGTCCTCTATTTCTAAAAAATTAGACTATCTAATTGCAGGCGATAAAATGGGCCCTTCTAAAAAAGAGAAAGCAGAAAAATTAGAAGTACGCATCATTTCTGAAGAAGATTTTGAATCTTTGCTACATAAGTAACTTCAATGATATTAGGGCAGGCTTTATCATATAAAACTAAGCGATTTTTAAAATCAAATTTAAATCTTAGGCAAAGTATGCCTTATGATCTAGCTCAAAATTTTGGAGTATTATTTAGTAATGACACCCCTGATAAAGGGAAAATCGTTGAGCAATTGTCAGCTCACCTAAAAGGCGATAACAAAAAAGTAAAAGTGCTTGCATACGACCGCAATGTAGAGATTAAACATCTGCCATTCGAATCTTTTTCAAAGAAGGATCTAAATTTTTGGGGCAACATTACTAATCAATCTGTGCGAAAATTTTCTGAGACCTCTTTTGATTTTTTGATTTGTTTAGACCACAATCCCGGAGAAATTATTAAAAACTTACTCGCCAAAAGCAAAGCAAAATGCAGAGTGGGTGTTTGTAACGATTTCGAAGCGTACCAAAAGACATTTGAATTAATTGTACAAACCACAAATGGTTCGAATATTATTGACAGTGTATATTCTTACACTAAAAATATACGATAATGAAAAGTTTAAGAGGACTAGGTGTTGCTTTAGTAACACCCTTTGATGTAGATGGAGAAATTGATTACGAAGCCCTTTTAAAGCTTTTAAAACATACTGCAAATAATGGTGTTGATTATTGGGTGGTAATGGGCTCAACGGGTGAGGCCATTACCTTGTCTGAGAAAGAGCAAGAAGAGGTACTCCAATTTGTTTTAAAAAACAATCCAAACCAACTGCCTATAGTTTTTGGCTTGGGTGGAAGCAACACAGCCGCCTTAGTTAGTAAATTGAAAAATATGGATTTAAGTGGAGTAACTGCCATTCTATCTTCTTCACCGGCTTATAATAAACCAACCCAGCAAGGTATCATTGCACATTTTAATAAGCTAGCCGATAATTCGCCATTACCTATTATTTTGTATAACGTGCCAGGTAGAACTTGTTCCAATATGAAAGCTGCAACAACCATTAATTTGGCTTTGCACCCTAACATTATTGGTATTAAAGAAGCTTCTGGCGACCTAGAGCAAGTAAAAGATATAATTAATGGTGCTCCCAATGATTTTATGCTCACCTCAGGAGATGATATGCTCACTCCGGCAATTGCAAAATTAGGTGGAAAAGGGGCAATTTCAGTATTGGCAAATGCACTGCCCACAGAGTTTAAACAACTGGTAATGGCAGCAATTAGCAAAGATCAGGAGGCTTCTAATCGTTGGATTAGTAAACTACGAGAAATTAATGAGTTAATGTATGTTGAAGGAAATCCAACAGGCCTTAAAGAGTTGCTGGCACAACAAGAAATTTGTAAAAATAATCTAAGACTTCCATTAATACCTGCGACACCAAAACTACAGGGAGACATAAAATCAGCTATTGCCAATTTTTAGAGTTTTTGCAGTTTAAGCGCATAAAAAAAGGCAGTAAATACTGCCTTTTTTTAAAATCTATAAGGAAAAATTATCCGTTGTTCTTTTTACCTTGAACTTCCTTACGAATGTCTTGTGCTAAATTTTTCATCTCTTGCATTCCTTTTCTTACTCTAGTTCCAGCAGC
>CAZZML010000072.1:0-3568 GCA_964654735.1 uncultured Roseivirgaceae bacterium
ACCAGTACCTTGGATGTGAGCGGTTCGGTATCTAAATCTATTGTGGTTAAAACAGCCAGTTATACTGCCACTGATCAGGATTATACCATTATCTTTAATACTAGCAGCACTGTTACCTTAAACTTACCTACAGCCAGCACATGTTCAGGCCGGGTATACGTTATTAAAACACTGTTTGTAACTGGATCAGCTACAGTAACCATTGACCCCGATGGTAGTGAATCGATTTTTTATCATTCATCAGCAGCAACCATAGATATTGGCGATGTTGGCTCGGAAAGACATTCGGTTACGATTCAAAGTGATGGAACCAGATGGTATGTGATTTCTGACATTGTTTTTCCATAAAGAATGAATAAAATTATAGCTATTATATGGTTTGCCTTGCTAGTACCTGTATTGGGCTATGCACAAGTGGTGGTTACCGGTACAGGGCAAATAATTCGCTCGAACCAGGCCAATGTACTATTAACTGGCAATTGGTTAAATAATGCCTCTGGTGGTGGATATACTGGTGTAAATACTACCGGGAAAATTGCTTTTGTAGGCTCTAATGCGCAATCTATTGGTGGTACGGCCATAACAAATTTTACTAATTTTGAGATAGATAATACGGCTGGAGTTGGCATATCTGGTATAGATGTAAATATTACACATACTACTTTTGTAGATGGCATAATCTCTATTCCCCCCCCCAATAAAATAAACATTCCAGATGGAGGTACAATGTGGACAGGAAGTACAACAAGTTTTGTTAATGGCACTGTTTCTAAAACAGGAAACGACCCATTTGTATTTGAAATAGGAGATGGAACAAAGTATGCCCCTATTGAAATTTCAGCTCCTTCTGCTGTTTCGGATGTGTTTGAAGCCAACTATATTATGGGGGTAGCCCCGGATCAAGCTAATATTCCTTCCAATATTGAACTTGTGAGCGGGTTTGAATTTTGGGGGTTGCAGCAAACAAATGGGAGCTCTTCGGTAAATGTAACTTTGTATTGGTTTAATTCGCAACAAAGTGAGATTGGAGTGGATCTTACACATTTATTTATAGTACACCACGATGGTACCAATACTTGGGATTTGGCATCAAACGGAGGAACTTTTGGAGCAGGAGATTTAAATAGTGCACAGTTTGGCTCCATTACTGGTGGCCCCTATTCAAGCTTTAGTATGTTCACTTTTGGCTCCGATAACTCAACCTTAACCCCATTACCTGTTGAAATAATTGATTTTAATGTGAATGCAGCCATAAGCAATGTAGAGTTGAAATGGAGTACAGCAAGTGAAACTAATAATGATTTCTTTACCATTCAAAAATCTCAAAATGGCGGAGATTGGATTGATGTGGCGGAGATTGGTGGTGCTGGTAACTCAACCATGGAATTGCGTTATTCTGCAACGGATAATGCCCCGTTTAATGGTATATCTTATTACCGGCTTATGCAAACAGATTTTGATGGAACCCATAGTTACTCCGATATTAAAGTGGTAAAATATAATGGAATTGATTATGCCCAAATTTCGATTTTTCCTAACCCTACAGAAAACCGTATAACCATACAAGGGGGAGAATTAGAAATAAACTATGTTCAAATATTTAACTCAGTAGGGCAAAAAGTAACTAGAGATACCCACGTTTTAAAAAGCAGTAGTAGAGAAACAGTAATAGATTTATCAAGTTTACCCAGTGGAATTTACAGCATAAAAACTAGGTCGAATACGGTGAATGTGTACAAAAAGTAATTATAATTTTCTTACTTCAACCCTCCTCTAAACCGCTTACTCATAATGGGGTAAACAAAAATGGTTAGGATAATTATTACACCCCCCCAATAAAAACTAGGATTCATTTTCTCGGTTTGTCCAAATATTAAAAGTGCCAGAAGTATGCCATAAATGGGTTCCAGATTGATAACCAAATTGCCTGCAAAGGCGGAGACCTTCTTTAAAATATATACCCAGGCAGCATTAGCATACACGGTGCAAACGAGTGCTAGTATTAATAAATAACCCAAGTCCTTCGGGTTGGGCATAGTCAAGTTGGTTCCATTAGATTGTAAATGCCAAAGCACAAAAGGGATGGTTCCTAAAAATGCACCTCCAGTTTCGTAAAAGGTTATTTGTAAAGGGTTATGCTGCTTTACAAATAACGAATTGGCCACCGTAAATAGAGCTGCAAAAAAGGCAGAAGCTATCGACATTATTAATCCTACTTCATAGCTAAAATCATCAATATAAATTACATAGATACCTAAGATAATTATAACACCAAATAGCAATTCTAACTTACTAATGCGTTGTTTTCTTGCCAATGGCTCAAGTAAGGCTGTCCATAAAGAGGTAGTGGCCAAGCCTATTAAACTAACTGATGCATTGGCATATCGTGCAGCTCCAAAAAACAAGAGCCAGTGAAAGCTGATAATGACTCCTGTGAGCAAAAACTTAAACACAACTTTAGGTTCCACCTTAAATGGCACTTTGAAAATAAATAATACAGGAATAAAAGCAATAAACGAAATTAGCGTTCTATAAAATACTACTTCTGGGAAAGACAATTTTATTAATAAGCCTAGAATGGCTGTAAAGCCCCAAAGAAACACCAAAAAATGAAGGTGTAAATAAGGCCTCAATTTTAGCATTACCGTGGCACATATTTATACATAAACATACCCACAAAAGAGAACACCACATTAGGAATCCACACAGCAATAATGGGAGGGATTATGCCTCCTTCAGCAACACCACGGCTTGTAATAACAAAAATGATAAATATAAAGGAAATGACAAACCCAATAGCTATTTGAAGCCCAGTTCCACCTCTGCTTTTTCGAGAAGACACAATTACCCCTATAAAAACTAACACAAAAACCGTAAAAGGCATGGTGTATCTAAAATACTTTTCAACCTTATAAATTTTTGCACCCTCCAATCCTCTTCTAGTAATTTCATCGATTTTATCTGTTAGCTCAGGCAACGTGAGTGTTTCCCACAATCGGTGTTGCGATTGAAAATCTTTGGGCAAAATTACTAGCGTAGAGTCCATTACAGCTCCAAAACTAACCTCCTCTCCTTTATCTAAAATAATCCTCCGCTGCCATCTTTTAAGTCGCCATTTTTTAGTAGAGTCATTCCATTCAATTTGATTGGCCGATAGTTTTTCCTTAAGGCTATCATTCTCTATTCGCTCCATTGTAAACTTATGACCAAGGTCTTTATTATTATCATAGCGGTACAAATAGAGATAAACTGTGGGACTAACCTGAATATGAAAGTCCGTTTTAGAGAAGTGAAACTTACCTTCAATAAATTCAATTTCGAATGATCGCCTGCTTTTATTTGCATTAGGAATTACCCATCCATTAAAATAAAAACTTACTAAGGCAATAATTAAAGCTGCAGCAAAGTATGGCACCAACATACGTTTAAAAGATACACCACTGGCCAAAATAGAAATTATTTCGGTATGGCTTGCCATATTAGCCGTAACAAAAACGGTAGCAATAAAAACCGTAATGGGCGAAATTAAATTGGCAATCCAAGGGATAAAATCAGCATAATACTGAAA
>CAZZML010000072.1:3668-7442 GCA_964654735.1 uncultured Roseivirgaceae bacterium
AGTGACTAGAGTATTTAGAGTTTAGAGTGAGTTAAAGTATTTAAAGTTTGAAGTGACTAGGATTTGAGTTATCATTATCTTCTTAAACTTGCTCCAACGGATGTAAATATCGCTAATAGTTCATTTGACTCTTTCAATATTGCATCAATTTTAGAGTCGTCAATCCATTCTAATTTTGTAATAATTTCAAGCCAATAAGCAGTTTCACTAGCTTCGCTTTCAGATATACTCATCTTATTTTTAAAATCAGCTTTACTTCTTGCCCGGTTGGCTTCTCTATAATTGGCCCCTATGCTGGTTCCTGCTTTTGTGAGTTGATTTTTGAGAACTTTCCCTTCTTCTGTATGTGGAAGTGTAATGGATAACCGAATTATGGAGATTGCAAAATCTTTTGTACGGTTTTCCAACTGTTTAGCAAATTCTTTATTTTCCATTTTTGTAATTTTTTAAACTAAGCATTTCTTGTTACGCGAACCTCTCATAATTATAATTTAACTACACTTTAGCTCACTCTATAAACTCTAAACTCTAGCTCACTCTAGTCACTCTAAACTCTAGCTCACTCTAGTCACTCTAAACTCTAGCTCACTCTAGTCACTCTAAACTCTAGCTCACTTTTCACTCTAAACTCTAGCTCACTCATAGCCGTGTAGAAACTCTCCTAATCATAGGATCTACCCAAGCAGAAAATGTGCCATTAATAATTTGCTGTCGTGCTTCTTTAACCAACCATAAATAAAAACTTAAATTATGAATACTTGCTATCTGCGCTCCCAATATTTCTTTGGAATGAATTAGATGCCTTAAATAGGCTTTGGAATAAACCGTATCAACATATCCTCCCAAATTAGCATCAATAGGAGAAAAATCATCTTTCCATTTTTCGTTTTTTATATTGATGAACCCTTCAGAGGTAAATAACATTCCATTACGTGCATTTCGCGTTGGCATTACACAATCAAACATATCAACCCCTAGCTTTATGCACTCCAAAATATTGGCTGGTGTGCCTACACCCATCAAATAACGAGGCTTATCTTGTGGAAGAATATCACATACCAACTCCGTCATTTCGTACATTTCCTCAGCAGGTTCTCCTACGGAAAGCCCCCCAATGGCATTACCTTCTCGCCCTTGTTTAGCAATAAACTCAGCCGATTGTGTACGTAAATCGGGGTAAGTACTACCTTGCACAATGGGGAATAGCGTTTGGCTATATCCATAAATTGGTTCTGTAGAATCGAACTGTTGTATGCACCGCTCTAACCAGCGATGTGTCATGTGCATCGAGCGTTCGGCATAGTCGTAATCACATGGGTAGGGTGTGCACTCATCAAAAGCCATTATAATGTCTGCTCCAATTATACGCTGAATGTCCATTACTCGCTCTGGGGCAAATTCGTGCTTAGAGCCATCAATATGAGACTTAAACGTAACGCCTTGCTCCACAATTTTACGATTATCAGCCAACGAATACACTTGATAACCTCCACTATCGGTTAAAATGGGTCTGTCCCATCCGTTAAATTTATGAAGTCCTCCAGCTTTTTCAATTACATCTAATCCAGGCCTTAGGTATAGATGGTAGGTGTTTCCCAAAATTATTTGCGCTTTAATATCTTCCTTGAGCTCGCGTTGGTGCACTGCCTTAACAGAGCCTGCGGTGCCTACAGGCATAAAAATGGGTGTTTCAATTTCGCCATGGGCAGTTTTAACCACTCCGGCTCTGGCCTTTGATTTTGAATCTTGTGCTTTTAAAGTAAATTTCATCGATAAATTTATTGACTCCCACCTACTTGAATTTGTAGCTTGGTGAGCAAGTGCAAAAATACAGATACTTGTGTTGGACTACAGCCAATCGGAAGGTAATTATCTATATATTTGCTCCCTTTCGATTCACTAAATCAATGAATATCACTTATCTGGAACTCACATTTTTTATCGTAGTTGGCATACAATTAGTCTATTGGACTATTTGGTTTTTGAGCATATTAAAAATAGACATAACAAGTCCTAAGAAACCTTCTCACGGGGTTTCTGTTGTTATAGCCACCAATAATGAATTGGAGAACATCCAACACTTAATTCCTTTACTGCTCAAACAATCGTATGATAACTTTGAAATTATTGTGGTGAACGATAGGTCTTCGGATGGTACCTATGATTATTTACTTGGTCTATCTCAGCAGGAACCAAATCTTAAATTACTAACAGTTGGCGAATTACCAGATCATTTAAATGGCAAAAAATATGCACTCACCTTAGGCATTAAGTCAGCCAATTACGACCAAATTCTATTAACCGATGCCGATTGCAGTCCGTTATCAAACAATTGGATTTCATCTTTTGCAAATTCTTGGGATAATCAAACTTCATTTGTTCTGGGGTTTTCAGCGTATGAAAAACACAAAGGCTTTCTAAATTATTTTATCCGTTTTGAAACTATCCTCACAGGCATTCAATACCTAAGTTTAGCTGTTTTTGGTAAACCCTATATGGGGGTAGGCAGAAATTTAAGCTATTCCAAAACATTCTTTCTATCGAAAAAAGGCTTTCATGGTTTTCAAGGAATAACAGGAGGTGATGACGATTTATTCGTAAATAAATATGCCAAAGGCTCCAATACAAAAGTTCAACTTTGTCCAAATAGTGTAATTTCTTCCATACCTAAATCAAATTTATCAGATTTTATAACGCAGAAAATCAGGCATTTATCGGTTGGAAAGCACTATTCATTAAAAAGCAAAATCATGTTAGGTTTTTTTACGTTTAGCTGGTTGACAATGTGGGTAATAACTCCATTCGAAATGTTATCAACCCAAAACCTAATGGCATCAATACTCATATTCTTGGTAAGGTATATGTTAATGGGAGTAACAATTTCTGTTTTTAAAAATAAAAGTGGTGCAAAACTCGGTTTATTGGGGTTGATATTCCTTGACTTTATGTTTGCACTGTATTACTTTGTAATAGGTGCACGCACACTGCTGACCAAAAGAGTTAAATGGAGTTAAAAAAACAGTTTTCTAAAAAGGCCTTAAAGGATTTTCGTTTGATTGACGAGGCGGTTAATCAAAACGATGAGCAAGCCTTTGCTATGTTACTGGAAAGCTATAATAAGCCGGTTTACCATATGGTGCTAAAAATGGTGCGTAATGTAGATGATGCAGAAGACCTAACCATTGAAGCCTTTGCCAAAGCTTTTAAAAATTTACATAAGTTTAAAAAGGATTATACGTTTAGCACGTGGCTCTTTAGAATTGCCACCAATAATGCCATTGATTTTATACGTAAAAAGAAGTTAGAGACCACTAGTCTTAATTCATCTTACACAGATGATAATGGCACCAATATTAATATAGACGTGCCTGATAAGGAGCTAAACCCGCAAGAAATGGCTATTAAGAGCCAAAAAATTGAGCTTATTCAGTTGTTTGTTACCAAGTTGCCTGCCAAGTACCAACGATTGGTACGGTTACGGTATTTTGATGAGCTTTCGTACGATGAAATTGCCAAGGAACTTGGTTCACCTTTAGGCACGGTTAAAGCTCAGCTCCATCGCGCTCGCGAACTACTTTCTGATTTGGTGAAAGGAAAAAGAGAGCATATATAATTCTGTTTTCTTACTTAGCAAAGATTCCTGCGGAATGACTTGCGTGGTGTTATGATTTTCTCAAGTCGCACAATTGCGATGATGTTAATTCAGAGCGTCATTTCGCAGCGCAGTGAAGAAATCTTGGCCATTTCAATACTTTCTACTTAGCAAAGATTCCT
>CAZZML010000072.1:7542-10649 GCA_964654735.1 uncultured Roseivirgaceae bacterium
AAATCTTGGCCATTTCAATACTTTCTACTTAGCAAAGATTCCTACGGAATGACTTGCGTGGTGTTATGATTTTCTCAAGTCGCACAACTGCGATGATGTTAATTCAGAGCGTCATTTCGCAACGCAGTGAAGAAATCTTGGCCACTTCAATACTTTCTAAATGGTAAAGATTCCTACGGAATGACTTTCAAGAAGTAAGAAATTTTACCATAATAAAATGTTATAAAGAACACAATTTAGGGTAATTACTCTCTTCGTGTATCTTTGTATAATAGCTAACCACAGAGTACACTAAGTTTTCGCAAAGAACCACAAAGACAAAAGTGAAAAGTAATTTACTACAACAGTATTTTCCTAATTTAACATTAGAACAACAAAAACAATTTAATGCACTGGACGGATTGTACAAACATTGGAATGCTCAAATAAATGTTATCTCTCGGAAAGATATTGATGAACTTTATTTACGGCATGTATTACACTCTTTAGGCATTGCAAAAGTAAAATCGTTTGAAAACAGGGCAACCGTACTTGATGTGGGTACGGGCGGTGGGTTTCCAGGGATCCCTTTAGCTATTCTTTTTCCAGAAGTGGATTTTTTACTTATCGACTCTATTGGCAAAAAAATTAAGGTAGTCAATGAGGTTATTAAATCTCTAGGGTTGACCAATGCTCAAGGTCAACATATTAGGGCGCAAGAGGTAAAAGGGCAATTCGATTATGTGGCTAGTAGGGCGGTAACTAGGATAAAACCATTCTATGGCTGGGTAAGAACTAAACTAAAAAAAGGGGGAAGTATTTTATACCTTAAAGGAGGTGATTTAGACGAAGAAATGGCAGAGCTTAAAAAACCCTACAGAGAAATTGAGCTATCTACTTTTTTTAAGGAAGATTTTTTTGAAACTAAAAAAGTGATTGAAGTGGGGTGTTAGATTTTGTAACCAAAGAATTCTAGAGTAAATGTTTCTCCATTTGTTGTGGAGTTAGCTCTTAACTCTATTATATCACCAATGGATAGCTTTAAAAAAATGGTATCGTAATACTTGCCAAGATTTATCAACCCAACAGAGTAATCAGTTGTATTATTTACATTAATAACCAAAGGCGCATTAATTGTAGATGTTCCTTTAATTGTAAATAAATAAACGCCAGCCTCGGTAATTAAAACTTGTGTGGTAGTAATTAAGTTTCCTTCATCAAAATCAAATGTTGTTAAATCAAATGTTAATGCCGCACCCGTACCTACATCATTAATTAATGATTTAAAAGCATAATCAGTAGCATCTTTGGCTTCTAAATACTGAAGGTTTACTGCATCTTGAGCATTAGTTGGGTCTGCCAAATTGGTAATTCTAACATTGCCAGCATCTGCTCCTTGAGAGAGAACACTTGTTAAATCCTGGATTTCATTAGTTGAATCAGCATCATTACTGGTAGCATTTATTGTAAAATTTGGATAGTTACTGTCAATTGTTACGTTGGTTCCTCCTATCAACGTAATTGGCCTATCTGGTGCTATATTATTAATCTTGCCATTATTTATCGAAATACCACTCCCAGCAGTTAACCCTTCTCCGCTTTCTTGCGCAAATAAAGCATAGGGCACACTCATTAACTGTTGAGAGCCCATTAATAAATAACTACCCGAGTTATCAGGGTCTAATTCTATCTGTAGCCATAAATTTCCTCCTGCCCAATCAACAGAGTTTAATGTACTATTGCCATTTCCTTGCCCAATAATAGCCGTAAATAAACCAAATTCGTTAGTGGTTAGAAAATGCTCTTCTTCAAACTGAATTATACCCTGAGGGCCATCAATAATACTTACCCTAATGGCTATTTCGTTGCTTGAAATTGGAGTTCCATCTGCTTCCCTTGCTATTCCCTGATAATTAAACCCTAATGGAGCCTGCCCCATTAATAACGATGGAGTAACAAATAAGAGTAAAATCGTAAGTCTGATAATCATATCGTTGATTTCATTATTTTAATCACTCCTAACACATTATTATTGGTATCGTAGGCACGAACCAAATAGACTCCCACACCAATGGTTGAAAAGTTAATTTGATTATTTATAGGCTTGGCTTCATACACCATTTTACCAAACAAATCATAGGTTTGCACGTTGGCAATTTCTACATCACATCCTTTAGCATAAATTCTAACACTAGTTAATACAGGATTAGGAAATGCCTTCAGTACTACACCTGCACAAGGAACTTTTAAACTTATTGGCTGCAAAAACCCTTGGGTTATCGAAAACCCATTAGCTGTAAATGTGGTAATTGCTAGTTCCCCTACTGTCGAATCAAAAGTCTGATTTTGAACAGTAACTGTTGTGCCAAATCCATTCACCACATCCGAGCCTATAAATTGAGCATAGGTATTTACAGGCAATACTATTGCTTGAAACATTACCATTATCACAATATGTGTTAGGGTAAGAGGTGGGCTTCTATGGTAGTTTCTAGTTAAAATATAAAACTCTTTAAAAATATGTTGAGCCAACTTAATTACTGGCCTTGCGTAAAACAACTTTCATCATAGCGAAGCGTAGCAATCTTCATTTTTACACTGTAAACGAGGAGGATTTCTTTCCCCGATAACTATCGGGATTTCGCGCTCGCAATGGCAGTCTTTATTTTGTTTTGCGTAACATCAGTTAATTAAAGGAAGATAAGTATAATAATAAAATTTCAATCAACACATAATTTTGAATTGTTTATTGTTTTAGTGCAATTATTAATATATAAAATGTTACTTTTAGCTCATTAAAGCCTAGTGTACTAGAAAATTGTACAATTTCAGTCTAATCAAAATCTATACTTTAATGGACACAAAATTCTACTTGCTAACATTTATAATTGTATTAGGAATATGTGTATTACCTTAAATCCGCAAGGAAAATTTATTACAAGCCATAATATGATGTCATTCAGTCACTTGCTCAATAGTTGGTACTCACCAATATGCTACATTTATTCCGTTCCAAATATCTGTGCGAGCACCTGACTAACAACAGCTTATGGCTTTCATCACAAAGTTCGTAACTACTCAGCTAACTACATGTAATAGATTTTAACTCTAATCGAATAAAAAATTGC
>CAZZML010000073.1:0-10603 GCA_964654735.1 uncultured Roseivirgaceae bacterium
AGCTAGTTACAGCCTTAGCCTGACGGCTATGGACGATAGTCAGACCGAATCCAAGTATCCGATTATCGTCTGATCTAGGTTATTACTTCTTCCACATCTCTTCCATTTCTTCCAAGGTTTTACCTTTTGTTTCAGGTATATACTTCCAAACAAATACAATGGTAACTACGCAAAACAGGGCAAAAATAAAGTAAGGAAGAGCCCCGTTATAACTTACAGTATTTAACTTACTGCCATTTATAAGCGGAAAAGTATTAGCCACAATGGCATTAAACAACCATTGTGCTGCCACTGCTATTGACATTGCCTGACTCCTTACCCTGTTAGGGAAAATCTCTGACAATATTACCCAAGTAACAGGCCCCATAGATAGTGCAAATGAAGCAATAAAAGTAAGCATCCCTAAAAGTGAAACTAACCCAAGTTGATTAAAGTAAATTGATAAACCTAAGGTGCCTATTCCTATAAACATACCAAAGGTGCCTATTAACAATAAAGGTTTACGGCCCCATTTATCTACTTGATAAATAGCCACAAATGTAAATACAAGATTTACTGCACCTAATAATAATTGCTGCTTTAGCGCATCTTCTGGGCCATAGCCGAGGGCATTGCTAAATATCTCTGCTCCATAATATAAAATGGCATTAATGCCAGTAACTTGTTGCAGGATAGAAAGTGTTACTCCTAATATTAGTACAAAAAGTAAGCCTTTTGAGAAAACAGAAACCTTCTCTTTCTTTTCATCTCTATTTAATGATGCTTTAATTTCATTAAATTCTTTCTCTGCTTCTGCTAAAGAGTAAGTTACTTTTTCAAGCACTATTTTTGCTTCTTCATCGCGGCCTTTTAATACTAGCCAACGAGGGCTATGAGGAACAAAAAATAACAGTATAAAAAAAGAGATTGCAGGAACTAACTCAGACCAAAACATTACTCTCCATCCTTGTTCAACATTATATTGGTGTAATAATTCAATTTCTTCTGGAGTTAAATTCGAGGTATTTCCTCCGCCAATAATATAGGTAACTACAAATACAGAAAAGAATCCAATAACAATGGCTAATTGATAATATGAAACCAACCTGCCTCTTTCTTTGGGAGGCGCAATTTCAGCGATGTACATAGGAGCAGCCATAGAAGCAATTCCTACACCAATTCCTCCAATTATCCTAAAAACTACCAAAACAGATAATGAATCGGGAATGCCCGAACCCCAAGCCGAAATGGCAAACAAAAAAGCTGAAATTAATAGTGCATTTTTTCTACTAAATCGTGAACTAACCCAACCTGCTATTAGGGCTCCCATCAAACACCCGTATAAAGCACTGCTTACGGCCCATCCTTGTTCTGAGGGAGTAAAGTTAAAGTATTCTGTAAAATAAAGTTGCGAACCGCCAATTACTCCTGTATCGTACCCAAATAATAAACCACCCAAAGTTGCCACTGCGGTTATGGCAAGAATAAAACGCTTGTTATTATGTTTGTTCTTACTTCTCATATTTCTATTTTGTCTTTGTAAGAAAACCCTCACAAACTGCGTATCCAACATAAAGCAGAGAGCATGATAGTCAGGTCAAACGATAGTCAGACCGGCTCCAAAAGCCTTTTTGCCTTCCTTCTCCAACACTATGCTGCTTTCCTAATAACCAACCCCCATTTCCTCTTTCTCCTTCTCACTTCCTATCAACTCAAATTCTCCTAACAACACATCTCGGGAGTTGCCCCCAATAAACACTCTGAATTTGCCCGGCTCTGTACCATA
Organism: uncultured Roseivirgaceae bacterium; assembly: GCA_964654735.1. Taxonomy (GTDB): domain Bacteria; phylum Bacteroidota; class Bacteroidia; order Cytophagales; family Cyclobacteriaceae; genus JAKISE01. The sequence goes on from CAZZML010000073.1 coordinate 1,766, forward strand.
GGTAAAATCCTTTCTGTAAAATGCCAGGTCATCTGTAGAAATATTGAATTTGATAACCGATGCCTCCCCCGGCTTTATATACACTTTTTTAAATCCTTTTAACTCTTTTACAGGCCGTGTTATGCTACCTGCCACATCCTGAATATATAATTGCACTACTTCTTCTCCACCAATTTTACTTGTGTTTTCAACTGTTACTGAAACTGTAATTACCTCACTTTCTGCAAGTTGGTTTTTGCTTAGCAAGAGGTTGGAGTATTCGAAGGTTGCGTAGCTAAGCCCAAAACCAAAAGGATACAACGGGGTACTTTTAACATCTGTATGGTGGGTATAAAACACATAGTCGTTATCTGAAGAAGGCCTGCCGGTTGTTTTATGGTTATAATAGATGGGCAATTGCCCCACCGCCCTTGGAAATGTCATAGGCAATTTGCCTGACGGGTTATATTTACCCATAAGCACATCAGCAATGGCATTGCCTGCTTCGGAACCCAAATGCCAGGTTTCTACAATGGCCGGAATATGTTCGGCTTCCCAAGGAACGGTGAGGGGTCTTCCGTTCATAAGCACCAAAACTATGTTTTTATTAACTGCGTACACTTCTTGCAACAATTCCAACTGCAAGCCGGGCAGGCCAATATCAGCCCTGCTGCGTGCTTCGCCCGACATATAAGCAGTTTCGCCCAATACCATTAGTACCACATCGGCATTTTGTGCCAATTTTTTTGCCTCCAAAAAGCCCGATTTGTCTTTATTTTCAACCTCCACTTCCTCAAAAAAATTATTTGGGCCAACCGATAGTTTACAACCCTCGGCATACGAAACCTCTATGCCATCCAATGCAGCAGTTATCCCTTCGTAAAAAGATACAGCCGAACCCTGTTTGCCCACAGCACGCCAGTTGCCCAAAGGCGAATCTTTGTCTTTGGCCAAGGGGCCAATTATAGCTATACTTTTACGGTTGTTAAGCGGGAGCAGCCCGCCTTCATTCTTGAGAAGAACGATTGATTTACGAGCTACATCCCTGGCAACAGCTAAATTTTCTTCACTTAGCAAAACGTTGTTCTCTCTATCAGTATCGCAATACCTATAAGGATTGTCAAATAGCCCAAGTCTAAATTTTATTCTTAAAATACGCCTGACAGCCTCATTAATTGTTAATTCCTTTACAATTCCGGATGCTACGAGTGCTTGTAAATTTTCGATGTAAGCATCGGATTCCATGTCCATATCGGTGCCAGCATTTATTGCCTGAGCAGCAGCCTGCCATTTGTCTTTGGCGGTACCATGGTTAATTAGTTCTCCGATAGAATTCCAATCCGAAACCACAAATCCATCAAATTGCCAATCTTGCTTTAAGAGGCGTTGGAGTAAATAGTGATTAGCAGTTGAGGGAACACCCTCAATGTCGTTAAAGGCATTCATTACAGTGGCTACACCGGCATTATTAGCTGCTTTAAATGGTGGCATAATGGTGTTTAGCAACGTAGATTTACCCACATTCACACTATTATAGTCTTTGCCACTTTCTACAAATCCATACCCTGCCAAATGCTTGGCGCATGCAGCAATGGTATTTGGCAAGACCAAATTATTTCCCTGAAACCCATTAACTCTGGCTTTGGCAATTTGCGAGCCCAGGTACGGGTCTTCACCTGCTCCTTCCATTACCCTGCCCCACCGTGCGTCTCTGCTAATATCCACCATTGGGGCGAATGTCCAGTGTAGGCCGGCAGCAGAAGCCTCTTTGGCAGCAACAGATGCTGTTTGCTGTATAATTTCCAAATCCCAGGAGGCACTCTCGCCTAAAGGAATGGGAAATATAGTTTTATAGCCATGTACTACATCGTAGCCAAATAGCAACGGAATACCCAAACGTGAGTTTTCTACTACCTGTTTTTGCAATTTGCAGGTTTCTGCTGCCCCCAAAAGGTTTAGAACCGAGCCTACCTGCCCATTAAGCAAGCGGCTGTATCTTACACTGTCTTTAGATGATTTTTTTCCCGGCCCTGTAAGCTCTGCGCCAATGGCATATTGGTTCAACTGCCCTATTTTTTCTTCTAGAGTCATAAGTTGCAGCAGGCTGTCAATTCGAGTTTCAATGCTATTAACATTTTCTGGCAATTCACGGGCGTTGTTCTTAGAGCAACTAAACAATAGTGTGTATATTAATACATACACTATACTCTTTTTTAGTGTGTTTTTATCAATCATTTATTCTGAAAAATTCGTATGTAATCAATTATCATCCGCTGAGGAAAAACGGTTGATACATCCGGACTTCCGGGCCAATTACCACCTACGGCCACATTACATATCAAAAAGAAATTACTTTGAAATTCGCTCAATTCGGAAGGTGATGTATCTATCACATGGTATTCAATATCATCAACATACCAGGAAATGCTGGTTGAGTCCCATATTATACTAAACACATGAAATTCATCATTAAAAATGCCTGAACTAAGGTTATACTTTCCTCCATACGAAGCAAGTTTGCCTGCACCATCTGCCCAGTGAGCGTTACCATGAATTTCGCTGTCATTGGTTCCTCCCCCAATTAATTCCACAATATCAATTTCTCCACAAGCAGGCCAGCCAACAGAAGAAATATTTGCTCCCAGCATCCATAATGCCGGCCAGATTCCCTGCCCAAAAGGCAGTACAGCCCGTATGTCCACACGGCCGTATTTAAAGTCAAACTTGTTTTGTGTAATTATTCTGGAAGAAGTGTAATTACGCCCTCCAAAATTTTCCTTTCGGGCTTCAATTACCAGGTTTCCTTCGCGTAAAAAGATGTTCTCCTTTTTATAATATTGCAGCTCGTTATTGCCCCAGCCATTGTTGCCTATACCTATTTCAAATGTCCAGTTGCCCTCATTTAAGGTTGTACCGGAAAATTCGTCTTGCCAAATAAGCTCCATTCCAGCATAACTTTCGGGTGTGTAATACCCTTTATCAGGAATTACCAGATCAGCATAATCATCATCAGTTATCGTGATACTAATTACTGATTTTTCGAGCTGTACCCCTAAAGGGTTAAGGATGTTTACAAAAAATTCCTCTTTTTCTTCTACTATATTATCTCCCACTATTATAACAGGAAACTCCACCTTTGTTTGGCCTGTTTCAATAGTTACCAGTTCGTTTTTAAGCGAAATATAATCTTTGCCCGCCTCAGCGGTATAGTTTTCGGTTGAGAGTTCGAAACCTATATTTTGTTGAGCAGGGCTATCCAATAAAAAAACCAATTGGGCTTCAAAATTTCCATCTGTCTCAACAAGAGCAGGCACCTCGTTTACAGTAAGTATAGGTGTTTTTATGGTGATGGTACTCTTTGAACAAGAAACCACACACAGTAGCATAATAATTGCAATTGGCTGTACTTTTACTAGCATTTAATTAATTGATTTGGATATGATTTAATTGATTGTGGAAGTACTGCTTTTAAGACCCAATTATTGAATACTCGTAGCGAAAAACAACCGCAATGAACGCTAAGGCTGTGATAGTAGAGCATTCTATAGTTTAACCCGAATTATGCATTAGAAAACCTACTCCGTAGCAAAATAGCTTCAAATCAGTCGCTTAGCTAATTTATGGTCTGTAACCATAGCGGCCCCGTATAGCTATCGGGGTGCTTTTCGTCCATAAATTCCTGATTTATTGCTCCTTTACTACTCATAACGATTCTCTAATGCATAATCCGGGTTTAAGTTTAGAGAGGGACATATGCCCCCCCTAAACAACTAACCAAGCAAAATTATTCCAGTTTAATATCATCGAAATAATAGGTGGTAGCCTCCGCTTTTAAACCTGTCTGAAAATCAAAGAACAGAACTAACACATCCCATTTACCACTATCGCCTACATCAAATGTAAAAGTTAACTCTTCCCATTGGTTTGCAACTGTAGTGGTAGCATCAATCTCTTTATTATTATCTGTATCTCCGGAGTATTCCAGCTTAAACTTAACCACTTGGCCAACTGTAGGCGACCAAACTTTAACTTTAAAGGTTTGTTTGTTTGTAAAATCAACCCTTTCGATTAATGCAGTGCTAATACCAGCCCAGCCTTCCACGCCTGCTTCCTGATCTATTTGCATAACAAAACCGCTTGTATTAATACCGCCTGAATTAGGATTGGCAATTCTTGATAAAGACACAGCACCGCCAAATGTGCCCCAGGTTAATTCTTCACTTTCAAAATCAAAGTTTATATCCTCGAGCCCGGCAACATTTACTGAAACAGATTCTATTTTAACATTACTACCTGCACTATTGGTTGCGGTTAAACTTACCGAGTAAATAGCATCTGCAGCATAGGTATGAACAGGACTCGTTTCAGTTGAGGTTGCACTTCCATCTCCAAAATCCCATACATAAGAATCTGACTCAACCGAGTTATTTGTGAATGTTACCGTTTTTGCAGGCCCATCAAGTACATAAGAGAATATAGCTTTAGGCTGTGCACTGGCAATAGCTGGTTCTTTGCTTGCATCGTCATAACTAACATAGCGCATTTTCCAATAATTGCCTATTGAACTGTAATCAAAAATTACATCGAGTGTATCAACACCACTTGTACCGCCATCAGTTAAAATAACATCAAAGGTTGTGCTTGCCTGTGGGGTGGTAACATAGCCGTCCGTACCAAGTTTTACAAGTCCCATCCAGGCTCCTGTTCCTGACAGGGTAATCTTTTTATCGGTAGAGTTGTACGTGTATGTATGGGTGTTGGAAGATAACCATGCACTGTTGTCATTACCATCCACCGTTAAATTCTCTACTGTTGCATCAAAGCAAATCTCTTTTAAATTTGCTTTGTCCGTGTCATCGGTATATACATCCCCTTCTCCCCAAAAAGTGCCATTGTCTTTAAATTCAAAGCCTCCACTTCGTGAAAAAATAAACTCATCGTCATACACACAATTTCGGGTGCCATCATTGGTTAAATTCCACCAGAAGCTCCAATTATCTGCATCAGGCCCAATTCCAATAGATGCTCCATCTCTAACCAGTTTCCAGGTTTTGGAGGTATTGCCTGCCAAAAGTGTTAAGGCCACATCCGGATCTACCACTTCCACATCTTCGGTTTTTTCAGAGGTTGACCCATCTGTTGCCGTAGCAGTTAACTTAACGGTATAAGTTCCTGTTGCAGCATATTCGTGGTTGGGGTCTTTATCCGCAGAAGTATTGGTATCGCCAAAATCCCAGCTATACGAAGCGGCATTTTGAGAAAAATTGGTAAAAGCTACCAGCAGAAAATTATCTGCATCGGCTTCAAATTGAAAACTGGCAACAACTGCCGGTACAGGCTCCTCTTTCTTCTTACAGGAGTGCATAAAAACCAATGGCACAATTAGAAAAATGCACCATAACTTAGTAATTTTGTGAAAATTCATACTCTTTTGTTTTAGTTAAACATTATTTGGATTTTGGCTCTGGCTACCACAATAACCAGGGCCATTTTTATTTATTAATTTAATTAAATAGTTCCGGGCCGGGATAAGCCGTAAGTGCCTGGTTTGTTACATCAATTTCTCTTTGTGCTATGGGTATCCACTCATCTTCGGGAGTAAAATTAGGTTCCCTAACCGGGTCGCCAGCAAACAGGCCTGCATTGGCACGCCCCGAACGAACCAGATCGAACCACCGGTCGCCTTCCCCTGCCAGTTCAGCCCTGCGTTCGTACCATATTGCTTCAAGCAATGTCCAGCCTTCATCGTTCATTAATTGGGCAACTGTTCTAAAACTGCCTGTATTATCGCCAGGGCCTACAGCACGCTCTCTTACCATATCAATATATGTTTCTGCCTCACCATCGGCACCGGAACCCCGGTGCAAAGTTTCTGCCAGCATAAGCAAAACATCGGCATAACGAATAACAAATACATTTGCATCCAGGTTAAGCACAAGGTCGCCTCCATTAGGGTTAGAGTAGGCTTTGTAGATGGGGTATTTCTCCTGCCAATAGCCTGTAAAATCTTCCATGTTTTGATCGGACATACCTATATACTCTCCGCCACACCCTCCCGGGCTTACCGCCTCAATATCCAATGCTATTTCTGCTTCTGAAAGAATAGCTGTATTACGCCTGAAGGTATCATCGGCTAAAAAATGATTGTATAAACCCTGTGTAGGCAACATAAAGCCCCAACCGACATTATAATTTGGGTGCTCGGCACAAAGGCTTCTAACACCACAGAGCTGGGCAAAAACGTTTCCGTCTATCCAATTGTTTGGCCAACCCCAGTTAGAGGGCGATATATTTGAGTGTTGAATTTCAAAGATGGATTCTGCTGAATTTGAATTACCAAAAGCAAACAACTCGTTAAAATCATCTAATAATTGGTATTGTCCTTCGTTTACTACCTCTCTAAGCGCGGCTGCGGCTTTATCAAATGTAGCTACATTATCATTGTCCAGATCGGCCCAATACAAATAGATTTTGCCCAATAGTGCCCGGGCAGCACCTTTTGTTATTCTACCGGCAAAAGATTCTGAAACGGTAAGGGGCAACAAAGGGATTGCAGCCTCTAGATCAGCTACCATCAGTTCAAAGTTTTCGGCCATGGTAGAACGAGCCTGGTTATATTCGGTTGGCAGCAGCACTTTGTCAAGCACTACCGAAGGGCCGTAATGCCTAAAGGCATCAAAGTGGTAGTAAGCTCTTAAAAATTGGGCTTCTGCTTTATACCTTTTTACAGTAGCCGATTCAATCTCCACATTATTTAGCACCAAGTTAGCCCTGTAAATACCAGCATAGCACCTGTTCCATATCCAATACGATTCGTTGGTAAGCGTATTGTTTGTAAAATCATCCAGCTCCTGCCACCCCGGCTGGTCTGCATTGGTAGGGTCGCCTCCGGCATTGGCGTTATCCGAACGAATCTCACCGTACATTACATGGCTTACCCAAAAGCCACCGTACATTGTCCATTGTAATGGATCGTAAGCGGCAATTAGTGCATTAAAGGCCTGTTCTTCTGTTTGGTAGTAATTCTCTTCGAGGTAAGAAGCAACAGGTTCTACTTCCAGAAATTTATCTCTACAACCACTTAGTAGTATAAATACAGGTATGAGAATTAAGGATTTATAGAATTTCTTGTCCATGTGCTTAGAAAGTAATGTTAATACCTGCCCCAATAGATTTGTTTTGAGGATAAAATCCTTTGTCAATCCCTGTATCCAAAATCCAGTCTGAGTCTGAGGAGCCAATTTCAGGGTCAAAACCTGTATAACCGGTAAGGGTTAGCAGGTTTTCGAACGATACGTACAGCCTTAGTTTTTGTAGCAGAAGTTTGTCTAGTAGTTTATCTGGCAAGCTGTACCCCGCCTGAAGCACCCTTATACGCATAAAATCGGCATCCTCCACATAAAAATCGGAAGGCCGTTGGTTTTGATTTACATCGTTTAAAACCAGCCGTGGGTATTTTCCGCCTGTATTGGATTCTGACCAGCGATCGAGCCAGGTATCCTGATAATTATTATAGACAACATCCTGTCGTTCATATACTTTATACACATCATTACCAATACTGGCATTGATAAGCACTCGTAAATCGAACCCACGGTACTCAAAGTTGAGGTTCATTCCCAGAATTACATCTGCCCAGGGTTTGCCAATATTGGTAATATCCTCTTCTGTTATTTGCCCATCGCCATTTATGTCAACAAATTTGATGTCTCCGGCCTGAGCATTTGGTTGAATAGGGTTGCCCGCATTATTTATATAAGCAAACACTTCGTTTTGCGAAGAAAATATACCATCTGTTTTGTACCCTCTAAAGTGTGAAATGGGTTGCCGCAGAGTCATTCTGGTAATCGTAAAATTCTTTACAGGCCAGCTATATCCTTCTATAAATGGGTTTTCACCTTCGCCAGCCACTTTTGTTACTTCATTTTTGTTGGTTGAAAAATTAAGCCCTCCTGAAAAACGAAGCCCGTTCCAGTTATCATTATAACTAACACTTACTTCCAGACCTTTGTTAAGTATTTCGCCTGTGTTAAGAATTGGTGCATTATTGCCTACCAAGCCCGGAATTACACCCCGCATTAGCAGGTCTTGTGTTCTTTTCTGGTAATAGTCGATATCAGCCGAAAGTTTTCCATCTAAAAAGTCTAAATCAAGGCCAATATCCCACTGTACACTTTCTTCCCATTTTATATTAGGGTTAGATATAGCTACAGGTGCCTCGCCAAAATACTGAGTTTCGTTGGCGGGTTTGCCAAATTGATAGGTATATCTGTTATTGCTTACAATAGATGTGTATGCCAGATTACCAATTCTATCGTTACCGTTTACACCCCAACTGGCTCGTAATTTGGCGAAATTGATAAAAGGAAAATGAAAGAAACTTTCTTCCGACATCACCCATCCGGCAGAAAAAGAAGGGAATATTCCGTACCGGTTATTAAGGCCAAACTTTGACGAGCCATCACGCCTGATGGATGCTGTAAACAAATATTTCTCGTTGAAATTATACAAAACCCTACCAAAATAACTCTGTATGGCTTCACGCACTAAAGCACCTCCATAATTTATATCGGTAGTATCTACCCCGGCATTTATATACCACCAGTTTTGATTAAATTGCTGAGAAACAGGAATGTTTTGACGTGACCCACCGGCAAATTCTCCATTTCTTTCGCGTGCCGATAAACCCAGCACAATATTTATATCGTGCCCGTTTATTTCTTTAGCATACGACAGGTAGTTTTCCCAACGCCAGGTTAGTTCAGAACGATAACCCTGGGAGGCGGAGTTATTTACATTATTAAAATCGCTCCTGAAATAATAGGTTGGTGTAAAAGCACGGTTATAACTATACAGGTA
>CAZZML010000074.1:0-10583 GCA_964654735.1 uncultured Roseivirgaceae bacterium
TTCATTACAAATCCCCAATGAATAATGCGGGTTAAGAGCTTTAAAAAATGCTGTTATACATAGAATAGCCCAATGTGTGTAAAGTTCCAACTAACAAGATAATCTACCTTGTTTAAGGTGGTGATGGCTATATGCCTACAATCATCCAAACTAGTTTTTCCTACTAACCTGAACGATTAATCCTACCATTCACAGAAACCCATTAAAGAGTAAGATTTGGGGCTTAACATCCGCAAAACTAACGGGTTAATTAAAGGATGTTAAGGACACCTCCATTTATTGCATTGATTTTGATCGAATTAATCTACTAGTTCTTCTCAAAACCGCCTTATAACTGGAGTTTTCAATGAACTGTGATGTGTAGTATTAATCGGGTTCAGGTTTATAGTGCAATTTTTATACTAAAAACAAGGAAATTAGATAATTAACAGACACTTATAAACTGAGCTATTAAACAAAATATGACTTGGATGAACAGTTACCTGTTAGAGTTAAAAATGTCGTTTTATATTGATAATGAATGAGTTAGGAAGAGTTTGCTAGGAGAAGCAATTTTCGCAAATTGAGGTTACTTATACGCATTTTACGTAGCTGGAATTTTTAACTAGCCTCATTTTAGTAAAAAAATAGATATGATTATAGGTATAGATTTAGGAGCTACTCAAATTCGGGCAGGAGTATGCCAATCAGGTAGTATTTTAACAAAGAAGCAAGCTGTTTTGAAAGACAAAGATGTTTTAAGCAAAACCATCTCACAAATAACAAATTTCATCGCTCCTTTGGTTACATCAAATGTTGAGGGAATTGGCATAGGAGTACCTTCTGTTGTAGATATTGAAACAGGTACAGTTTATAACACGACCAATATTTCATCATGGGAAAAGGTTGAGCTAAAAAAAATATTAGAGAGAGAGTTTAACCTGCCTGTGCATGTAAACAATGATGCTAATTGTTATGCTTATGGCGCATATAAGTTTGGTTTGGCAGAAAAGCATCATAATATGGTAGGTATTACATTAGGAACTGGTTTAGGCGTAGGCTTGGTTATTAATGGAAAACCATTCTGTGGAAACAACTGTGGAGCTGGTGAAATGGGGCTTGTGCCATACCTGGATAAAGATTATGAAGCTTATTGTAGTAGTAGTTTTTTCGAGACGAACTACAATATATCTGCGCAACGTGCTCATACTGAGGTCATTTTTGGTAGTAAGGAACACTTGCCAATTTGGGAGGAATATGGAGAACATCTGGGTCAATTTATCAAGTTGATTGTGTTGGCTTACGACCCAAGTATTATTAGCATTGGTGGATCAATATCGAATGCTTTTGATTTTTTTAAAAATAATATGTGGGAAACTTTGCAGGATTTTACTTTTCCCGAATCTATTAAAAGGCTAAAAATTGAAAAATTGGAAAATGATGACATGGCATTAATTGGAGCAGCTGAATTATTGTATGAGTTTGAAAAAATATCTGAACATTGAAAATAAATTATAAAAATATGAAATACCTTTTAGTAGTAACCGTTGCAGCCTTAAGCACTATGCTTTTTTCTTGTAATCCTACCGAGCAAGGTGGAAATTCTGTTAATATCCAATCGTCACAACACCTTTTAGATAGCGGATGGAAAGTGCAAAACACAGCCGTTTTAAAAAAGAATGCAGCCGAGCTTTCATCTATAAAGCAAGTAGAGGAAGAATGGCTGGAAGCTACCGTTCCATCTACACTAATGGGTGTGTTAACAGCCAATAAAGTTTATACCAACCTGTTTATGGGCGATAATATAAAGCAGGTAGATAGCACTCAATTTAACACTCCTTGGATTTATAGAAAACAGTTTAATATTCCTGTTTTAGAAGAAGGGCAACATGCTTTTCTTAATTTCGATGGAATTAGTTATTATGCTAATATTTGGCTCAATGGCACTCAAATTGCATCTAAGGATACTTTATTTGGGGCATTTAGGAGGTTTAAATTTGACATTACACCCTTGGCCAAAGAAAACAATATTTTAGTGGTGGAAGTTTTTAGGCAAATGCCAGGCGATTTTGGTATTGGCTTTGTAGATTGGAACCCCCGCCCCGCAGATGGCAGCATGGGAATATGGCGCCCTGTAACTTTGGAAGTTAACGGCACTGTTAGCCTTGAAAACACGTATGTAGAAACCAAAGTAAACCTTGAAACTCTGGACGAAGCCTGGCTTACCATTCATACTAAAGTAGCTAACTTATCAGATAAGCCGGTTAAAGGAGTTTTGTTGGGTAAAATAGGTGAAGTAGAGTTTAAATACGATGTAAGTTTACAAGGCAACGAATCCAGAGATGTGTCAATATCGAAAGATGGTGTAGCGGCTCTTCATTTTAAAAACCCCAAATTATGGTGGAGCAATGGATTGGGCGAACCCCATTTGTATAATTTAAAATTAGAATTTAGATTAAATAACACTATATCAGATATACAAAAAGTAACCTTTGGTATTCGCGAAGTAGCCGATTACTATACAAAAGAAGGATATAGAGGGTATAAACTAAATGGCAGAAAAGTGCTGATTAAAGGTGGAGGCTGGACAGACGATATATTTTTAAGAGACACACCCGAATCTAACGAAATTCAGGTACAATATACCCGAGATATGAACTTGAATACCATAAGGTTCGAAAATATATGGGGTACCAGTCAAAACATCTATGATTTATGCGATAAGTATGGCATTCTGGCAATGGTTGGTTGGACCTGCCATTGGGAGTGGGACGAATATACCGGCAAAAAATGCGATGGTGATTTTGGATGTATCCTAACAGATCAGGAAGTAGAATTGATGGCCACTTCTCTCGAAGATCAAATCCTATGGCTTAGAAACCACCCAAGTATATTTGTATGGTTTGTAGGTAGCGATAAACTACCACTTCCTAAATTGGAAAAGCGATACAAAGAAATTATTGACAGATTAGATGGAAGACCCTACTTGGCATCTGCCGGAGGGTTTGAAAGTAGTATTAGCGGCTCAACCGGTGTAAAAATGAACGGGCCTTATGATTACGTGGGGCCTAATTATTGGTATATAGATAATGACGGGGGAGGAGCTTATGGTTTTAATACAGAAACAGGCCCCGGGCCTCAAATTCCTGTAATGGAATCCATCAAAAGAATGATTCCGGAAGAAAACCTTTGGCCAATTAACAAGGCCTGGGATTACAAGTGTACACACTCTAAATTTAAATTTAACAAAATAGATTTATACGTAGAGGCTCAGGATGCAAAATTTGGAAAGTCAGATAACCTGGAGCAATTTATGCGCAAGTCTGCTGCCACCCAGTACGAGGCTTTGCGCGGCATGTTCGAAGCCTTTCGAACCAATCGGGCTAAAACCACAGGGGTTATCCAGTGGATGTTAAACTCAGCGTGGCCTTCGCTTTATTGGCAATTGTACGATTACTACCTGTTGCCCACACCGGCTTATTATGCAGCTAAAAAATCGAACCAGCCGCTACAGCTTATGTATAATTACAAAGAGGGCAATGTATATGCGGTTAACGAAACCTTACAGGATATTAATAACTATAAAGCTGATATACAGCTATTTAGCATTGATTCTAAGCCTGTGCTAAACAATGAGGTAAGCTTTGATATTGAGAACAACACATCAAAACAAATTTTTGAATTAAGTAAAATTAAAGGAGTAAAATTTTTAAACCTTATGCTAAAAGATGCAGAAGGTAGTGTGGTTTCAACTAATTTTTATTGGTTATCAGAAAAACAAGACGAGTATAAATGGGAAACCGCCAGTTGGTGGGGGCTTAATATGAAAGACTATGCAGATTTTACAGCCCTAAACAATTTACCACCTGCAAACATCGAAACTTCGTTGTTAACTATTGGTACTAATAAGGATATTGTTTTTAAAGTAACACTTAAAAACACCTCAGATAAAATTGCTTTTTTTATTGATGCACAACTAAAACAAGAAAACGGCACTACTTTATTCCCGGTATTTTGGGATGATAATTATGTGAGCTTATTGCCTGGAGAAACCAGGGTGCTTACCTGCAAGGTAGATGAAATGCTAGTTGGCAATCAAAATTTAACGATTGACCTAAATGGATGGAACATAGGAAGTTCCAGTATAAATGTTGAGAAGAATACCCAATAAGTTCCATCTGACCATTAAAAATAAATTATATATGAAACCAACAAGGCAATAAATTTGGGCACACACCTGTATGTAGAAGCACTTCGGTGCGCAGGCACAAGAGAATGATTAAAGCTTTTCTTGGCGTCTCAGCGTCTTTGCGGTAAAAAACTATAAACACATGAAAGGAAGAAATTTAATTGTTGGGCTTATTATGCTTATCTTTTTTGTAATCTCATTGCTAACCAACATTCTTGGGCCTATTATCCCTGCCATTATAGATAGCTTTGATTTGAGCTTAGGGTTGGCCGGATTTTTACCTTTTGCTTTTTTTGTAGCTTATGGCGTAATGTCTATTCCCTCTGGCTTTTTGGTAGAAAAACATACTGAAAAAAGTGTACTGATATGGGCATTTGGCCTGGCATTTTTGGGTGCCCTTACATTTGCACTGGCACCAATTTTTCCAGTGGCATTGTTTTCATTATTTCTTATAGGGTGTGGTATGGCCATGTTGCAAGTTGCCATTAACCCCTTGTTACGCCAGGCGGGTGGCGAAGCACACTTTGCATTTAATTCAGTAATGGCACAATTGGCGTTTGGAGGAGCCTCCTTTCTTAGCCCTATGCTATACAGCTACTTAGTGCAAAATGTTCATCAGCAAAAATCCGGATTTATCATTAACCTTTTTGAGCAAGTCGTGCCCCCAAACCTTAGTTGGGTTTCTTTGTATTGGGTATTTGCACTCATTTCTATTGCCATTATAGTAATTATACAAGCAGTAAAATTTCCAAAGGTAGAACTCAAAGAAGATGAAAAAATGGAGTCGGGGCAGGCACTTCTAGACCTGCTAAAAAATAAATATGTGCTCCTGTTTTTCTTTGGTATTTTTGCCTATGTAGGCTTGGAGCAAGGCATTGCCAATTGGATGTCTAAGTTTTTACAAGATTACCACCACTTAAATCCTGAAATAGAAGGGGCATCTGTAATATCTAAATTTTGGGGGCTATTAACAGTAGGATGTTTACTTGGCCTGGTACTTTTAAAATTTATCGACAGCAAAAAGGTGCTTTTATTTTTTAGTTCAGGTGCAACCCTTACCCTAACAGCAGCATTGTTTGGTTCCGTAGAAATAGCATTAATAGCATTTCCGCTTACCGGTTTTTTCCTATCAGTTATGTGGTCGGTTATTTTTTCTTTGGCATTAAATTCGGCAAAAAGCCACCATGGAGCTTTATCAGGAATACTGTGCACAGGTATTATTGGAGGAGCCATTGTGCCACTATTAGTTGGATGGCTGGGCGATTTTCTTGAGCTTAGAACCGGTATGCTAAGCTTATATATTCCTTTGGCTTATATTTTCAGCATTGGCCTTTGGGCTAAACCATTGGTTGCCAATAAAACGGTTAAATTTTCTTTCAATGCTTTCAAAAAGCAGGTTTAATGATTAGTAGCTAGTGAATAATTAACCATGCACAGGGTAATTCTTTTAATGGATTTTTTTGAAGAGTTTAGCAAACAACTGCTTACTGGAATTACGCAGTATTCTAAAGAACATGGTTCATGGGTGTTTTGCAGGATGCCATTGTATTACCGTGAGTCAAAAGGTATTACTGGCATAGTAGAATGGGCTAAAAAATGGAAGGCTGACGGGCTAATTGGGCAATTATACCACGATAAAGATATTGACCTGTTTCAAAAATCAGGGATTGCAGCAGTTGCCCAAGATTTTAAAGAGCCTTTTGAAGAAATACCCAATATTACAGGAGCTTATCATGAAACAGGACATTTAGCCGCAGAATATTTTTTAAGAAAAGGCTTTAAGCATTTTGCATTTTATGGGTTTAAAAATATAGTGTGGTCGCGCGAACGGGCTAAAGGCTACGTTGAAAGATTAAGGGAAAATGGGCACCAAGTCCATTTTTTCAAGCGAAAAAAAAGCAAATCACAAGAAATATGGCATTATAAGCCAACTTTACTAACCAAATGGGTGCAGCAATTACCCAAGCCGGTGGCAATATTATGCTGCGATGATAACCAGGCTTTTCATATAACAGAAGTATGCAAGCAGATTAACATCAGGATTCCTGAAGAAGTTGCAGTACTTGGTGTGGACAATGATGAGTTGATTTGTGAGTTGTCCGACCCACCGCTTTCAAGCATAAAACTGGATGCAGTAAAAGGAGGTTATGAGGCAGCAGAAATGTTAAATAAAATGATAACTCAAAAAACATCTGGTTATAATATTATTGTTAAGCCTTCCCAAATAGTTACACGCCAATCCAGCAATGTTTTTGCTACCGAAGACCAACCGGTACTTATAGCTTTAAAATATATTCATAGCCATTACCAGGAAAAACTGAGCGTAAATAAACTGGTGAGTTTAGTGCCTTTATCCAGAAGAATATTTGAAAAAAGATTCAAGCTCGCCACCGGATACCCCGTATATAGGTACATATTTAACCTGCGAATGGAAAAATTTGCCAATTTGTTACTTGAAACAGACAAATCAATATTTCAGGCAGCTCTTCATACCGGATTTGACGACAGTAAAAATATCTCAAGGCAATTTAAAAAACTAACCGGATGTACCCCGGTTGAGTACAGGAAAAAACATATTGCTAAAAACACTCAGCTATAGGGCACCTCTATTAATTGATTATGTTGTGCTTTCTTGACAGGCAACCAGCCTGCCTGCGAAACCACGCCTTGGTGCTAAATCAGATACTAAAGCCAGAGGACGCAATTAATAGAGGTGTCCTATAGTGTATAATTACCAACAAAATAGTTGATATAGGCCGGAATCTGAGTGCCAAGATAATAGGGTAAGTTCATTAAAAGGTAGGGTGTTCCTTTGGGTGTTTTTTGTTTTGTAATGTTGAATTCACCTCCATAAATACGAACGGCATAAGGGTGTGGAGCCTGTTCTATAAATTGATGTAAGGATTTTAAAGAGCCAGACTTTCCTGATTTAACCTCAATGGGTATAATTTTAGTATCAATTGTAAAAACTAAATCTACCTCAGAAGAAGCCTGTGTTTTTTCTCTTACCCAAAAATTAGGTTTGGTATCGGTTAGGGAGGTCAATGAAATCAACTCCTGTGTAATCAGATGAGGGATAAGCACACCTTTGTAGGCACTGCTTAAATCCGTCATTGCCAGTAGTTGAGGCTGGATACCCAGTGCATGATTAATCAGCCCGGTATCAAGAAACTGTAATCTTGGAGATTTTTTATAGTTAGGTTGTAAAGGAGGCTCGGTTACAGTAGTAGGGTAAATAAGTCGTATAACTCTGGCATCATCCAAATTTCGCAAGGCTTCACCAACTTCTCTTGATCGGTAGTTTGAATTGCCAAAATGTTGAAATTTTACACGTTTATCCAAATAAAAAGGTGCAGTATTTAGCACATGCTTAATTACCTTTCTTTCTACATTGTTTGTGGCATATTTTCCTACATCGTCTTTATAGGTAGCCCATATACTTTCATAAACACCAGGCAGGTTAATCATACTTTTGCCTGTTAAATACTTTTGTACAATTTCAGGCATTCCGCCAATAATAGCGTATTCGTGAAATTTTCTTAAAAGTACGTCATGTGCTTGGCCTTTTACAGGGATATGTTGTAGTTCACCTGCTAATCTATCATTTCCACTTGCAGCTATATATTCATCAAAATTTATTGGGTAGAGATACAAATAGGAGACACGCCCCACCGGAAAACTACGAACGTCTCCCATTGCAAACTCTAATAATGATCCGGCTGCAATAACAGGTAGCTCGGGCAACTCCTCATAAAAGTAGCGTAGGAGCTGAATGGCTTTAGGAGATTCCTGAATCTCATCTATAAATAGTAAAGTGTTGTTCCAATCTTCTTGTAGCCCATAATTTAAAAAAATGGAAGTAATAATTTGTTTAACATTTTCCTGATTTTCAAAATAGCTCCGATCAACCTTCTTTTCCAGGTTGAGCAGGATAGATTGCTTGTAGGATTTAGCAAATTCTTTTACAATCGTAGTTTTCCCTACTTGCCTGGCACCTCTTATAATCAATGGTTTTCTGCCTTTATCAGCCTTCCATGTCAATAAATCTAAAAATACATGTCTTTTTATATTCATATATGTAACAAAACAAACCCAAATTAACAATTATTGTGTAACAAAACAAAGGCAAATTAATTAATATTATGTAACAAAACAAAGGCAAAACTGAGAGAAACTGTTTTCTCTAAAGCAGCTCTAAAGTTATATCTAACGCAAATCGAAGCTTAAAAAACGCAATTTACGAATTTAACAATATTGTAATTTCATAGGTTTGATTAAACTAATAAACCTAAACGTATGAAAACAAATTTTACATTTTATTTAAAGAGATTCAAGGCAATCTTTTTCTTAGCGGGCTTGCTATTTGCACTACAATTTAGCACCAAAGCTCAGCCACCAATAGACCTGGACCCATTATGGGACATTTGGGAATATGAACATGGCATAGATTTCGAAACGTACACAGAAAGTGGTAAGCACAAATACTATGTTACCTGGGCAAGCGGAGGTCCGGGGTGGGGGCATAATATTTACAGAAGGCGGCTCTACTTTAATAAGTGGGGTAGTTTGATATTCCATGGCGGCTTAAATGTAGTAATAAATAAAGCCGAAGCCCAGGAGCCGGTAACCACAGCCATTCAACGAAATGGTAATCGTATTTTATCAGTTTGGGAAGATGGATACAATTCTATTGCCAATAGTAGCCAGGCAGTAGATATTTATGGAAGATTACACTGGCCAAATGGCGGAATTATAAATGGTAAGAGCAATATTAAAATTGCAGGAGGTATAGGAGCACAGCATTCACCGGTAGTTGGTTATTTAAATAATAGGTTCTTGGTTTTTTATGGCGAAGACGAAGGAGTGCCTGCTACCAAAATAATGATGAAGGCACTGGATCATAATGGTAATATAAGGCAAACCCTAACCTTTACACCTAATAGCCAAAACCATTGGTGGCCCGTATTTGCAGCCAATAATGCAGGAACCAAAGGGCTTGCCGTTTGGGTAAAAAATTCTGGCGATGTTTGGGGTTCTGTAGTAAGTGTAAATGGTAGTGGGCATGTAACTAAGTCAGCAATAAGGCAATACATGACAGAAGGCTCCTATGTTTATAACAGAGTAATATGGCTGGAGAAAATTCAGCGCTATGCAGTTATTACTAAAAAATATTATGGCAATACAACCGTAATAGCTCTGGTAGATCAAAATGGTAACAGAACTAAATTATCAGATGTGGCAGGAGGCATAATACAAGAAGCTGAACCTGCTTTTATGTGGGACGCTTACTCTAATAGCTATATTCTGGTGTACCCTACAGGTACAAATAAGCTGGTAGTGGCAAGGGTAAATAATAGTACTATTTCGTACCACCAGCAGCGTACTGTGCCGGGTATCTCCTGGAAAAAAACAGGAATTAAACTTGCATTTGTTAAAGACGAGCGAGGCATGCAGGCATGGGGCAATAATTATAAAGTACTAATAACCATGGGAATATACGGAACTGATACCGATGCCTGGGTTGAAGTTCATAATATTCCTACCAATATTTTTTCGCAATACTCCAGCCACCACCTTGTAAATGCTCCCGGAACAGTACAAGCCGAGCATTACTTTAGAATGAGTGGTGTTGTTAAAGAAACCTGTAATGACAGCGGTGGTGGGCAAGATGTAGGAAGTATCCACTATAACGACTGGATGGAGTACAAAATCAGAGTAAGAAATACAGGTACTTATAAGGTTACTTTTCGTATGGCGGCACCCCATTCGGGCAATAGTAGTGTACAACTTTTGTTAAATGGAGCAAACATTGGTTATACCTCACTGGCCAGCACAGGTGGTTGGCAAACTTGGAGATCCAGGGTTGATTATTCTGTAAAACTAAAAGCCGGAGTTCATATTCTTAGAGTAAGGAGTGCTTCCAGTAAATCATTTAATCTTAACTGGATTAAATTTGAATATACATCTTCTGCACTACGCACCAGTGGCGGAGAGGTTGCACAAGCAGATGAGGCAATAGAGCAGGAAGTAGAAGAAAAATTGGAAATAGAGCCTTCTGAAATTGGTATATATCCAAACCCTGCCCAAAATAAATTTTATGTAAATACAGGTATATCTTCTGGTGTAAACCAGATTAAAATGTACAACCTTATGGGCGAGTTAATAGTAGAAGCGCAACTACAAGATGGCGAAGCAATAGACATTAGTAGCTATAAAAAAGGTGTCTATTTAGTTAATGTTAACAATACTATAAACAGGCGTTTGGTTAAAGAGTAATATCAATGTTTAAATCAATTTAAACCCGGATTATGCATTAGAGAATCGTTATGAGTAGTAAAGGAGCAATAAATCAGGAATTTCTGGACGAAAAGCACCCCGATAGCTATACGGGGCCGCTATGGTTACAGACCATAAA
>CAZZML010000075.1:0-10535 GCA_964654735.1 uncultured Roseivirgaceae bacterium
CTAAAACAATAAAAAAGTATACTATGAAAAGAATGACAAATTTAAGCTTAGTTCTATTATTGGTAATAGGCTTTGTTTCTTGTGGTAATTCTCAAACACAAGAATCAGTGGCTTCCAATCTGGAGCAATCACCCGTAGCTGTAGCCAAAAATATTAGCACTTCCGAGTTTCAAGAAATGATGACCTCTAAAAAGGATGTGGTAATATTAGATGTGAGGACATCAGAAGAAGTGGCTGCAGGTGTGATTGAAGGCAGTACGCATTTAGATATTTATGGAGATGATTTTAAGACAATCTTAGAAAAAATGGATAAAGACAAGCCTGTGATGGTGTATTGTGCAGTTGGTGGCAGAAGTGGACAAGCTATGCAGATGATGGGAAAAATGGGATTTAAAGAAGTATATAACCTATCGGGCGGTATTAGAGCCTGGCAGAGTGAAGGAAAACCGGTAAGATAATCGAAGATATTAGACTATTAGATATAAGACACAAGATTAAGATTTGTCTTATATCTAATAGTCTTTAGTCTAAAAATAGCTATGATAAATTTTTTAAAAAGCATTGATTTTAGCCTACAGAGTTGGGGTTTTTCAAGAGTTACTCGCTTAGGATTAGGCTTATTTTTCTTTATACCTGCTATTCAGGAAGTTGACTATTTTGCGATGATGCTGGGTGGAGTATTGCTTTACCAAGCCATTGCAAATACAGGGTGTGGTTTTACCAAAAACAGTTCCAGTTGTGGGGTTGACCTACCTAAAACGGATAAAAAGGTTAAGTTTTAATCGCAGGGCGATGGCCTATTAGGTTTAATTCTCGCTAACGCTCGGACTATATGTCCTGTAGGGACTAAATTACGAATAAATAAGATAACCCACTTAGGCGGATATTTGATTTGGAACAAATCAAAACATATCACCACCCAAAGCAAATATTTGGCGGACTTAGCAAATAGAGATGAACTTAGTTTTCAGCGCATAACCCCTATGGCATATAGTTTATGTTGTGTGTCCGTTTAGAAAGCTTGAATACTAGAATTGATGGCAAAACTTGGCAGGTAGCAATTTCCGTATAATTATGTCTTGACGGCAAAAAAAATTCGAACGTAAACGGTCGATACTAGGAGAGAATCTGGCTCAGGCGAAAAGTCCAAATTGCGCAATGGCTTACATTAAATGCTCTGCATTTTGAGCGTGCCATTGATTGGCAAAGCACACTTACTGAATTTTCCTGCGCAATCTAAGTTGTCCGAAAAATCAGAAGTTTAAAGCGATAAAATTGGCTAGTTTTGGTTGGCTTTTTGTACTTGTCCGACTAGCCACAATGAAAGAATGTGCGCAATGGAACACAACAATTCTGTATCGGGAATTCCCGATACAGAATATTAAAAATACATAAAGTTCTTGATTGTCACTCAATAGTCTAATCTATATAAAGTTAACATTCTTTTATCGCAGTATTTACTCGGGCAAGTTTTTCAACATAAAATCTCGAATATTACCACCCATAATGGCAGCAATATCAGCATCGGTATAGCCAAGTTTAAGTAGCTCATCCACAATTAATGGGAAACCGGTTACATCAAAATGGGCAGGTATGGCTCCATCAAAATCGGTACCCATAGCTACATGGTTAACACCCACAAGATCAGTAGTATATTTAATTGCTGCTGCTGTTGATTTCGCATTTGTACCACAAACTGCGGCCTCAAAAACAGCAATACCAATAAGGCCACCGGTTTTAGCTATGCCTCTAATATGCGTGTCCGATAAATTTCGTACGTTATTGCAGGTGCCTTTTACCCCAGTATGTGATACTAAAATAGGGTGAGTTGCTACTTTTAGTATATCATCAATTAAAGCTGGAGAGGCATGGGCTAAATCAACAATTATATTTAATGATTCCATTTTTTGAATAACCTCTTTGCCAAAAGAGGTGAGGCCTCCTTTTTTCATCCCGTGTGCTGAGCCTCCTAATTTATTATCAAAAAAGTGGGTAGGAGCCATCATACGAATGCCTGCATTGTACATAGTTTGCACATTGGCTAAATCACCTTCGAGTACCTGCATGCCTTCTACACCTAAAAAGCTGGCAGTTTGGTTTTTGTTCAATTTTCTATCTTCAATATAGCTTTTAAGCTCTTGTTGGCTAGTAATAACCTGCAATTTGCCTTGCGATGATTTGCTAAAATTATACAGCTCTTTGCATTGTTGTAAGGCTCTTTCTTTTAGGCTAAACCAAGTAGCAGGGGGACGACCTGTTGCTAGCATTAACGTGGTTATATTGTCGGTTTTGTCATCATTGCCCTTGTAATTCATGTTTTTAGGCGTTTTACTTACAATGGTAAAAGCTTGCAGTGCTATGTTGGCTTCAATCATTCGGGGGATGTCTTCATGACCGTGTTTGTGTTTTTTTGAAATATCTCTATTCCAAAGCAATACATCACTATGTAAATCTGCAACAAAGGGCAATTTGTTATACAATGTAACAGCTTTTTCCGAGGGGTTATACGGGGCTTTTAATGTAATTGTATTGTATTTTTTATCAACTATACTGGCTGCTGTTTTAGTAAAAATAAAATATAGAAAAAACAGTACAACCAGAGTTATTAAAGTTCTTATTATAAATTTTGGCATCTTATTTAAAGTCTTTTAAAATTTTAATTTTATTACGCCCAAGCTGAACAACATTAAGTCCTTCCAGTTTTTTTAATAGCCTGCTAATGGCTTCTCTTGATGAATTAAGTTCTGAGGCAATTTGCTGGTGGGTTATTTTAAACTCATCGGTTTCGAGCACAAGCTTTTTATCATTGAGATATTTGATAAGTCGAGTGTCCAAACTTTCAAAGGCTGTTTGGTCAAGGGTGGTCAACATCTCTTCGAACCGAGCGGAGTAGGTTTGCAAGATAAAATTTCTCCACGTTCTATAATTTCGCATCCAATCGTCCATATAATGAAAAGGGATGAGGATAATGTGAGAGTCTTTTTCGGCTATGGCTTTAATCTTGCTTTTTTCCTGGTGCATACAACAGGTAACCGTCATTACACAAGTGTTACCTCCTGTTAGATAGTATAGTAAGATTTCTTTTCCGTCATCATCCTGCCTAATTACTTTTAATAACCCATCGGTAATTAGTGGAGTGCTTTTAATAAACTCACCTACTCGTATAATAGGCTCGCCTTCTTTTAATATTATCTCTTTGCCTACGTTTAAAATAGCATCCACCAATTCAGGCTCCTTAAAAAAAGGAAAATGTTTTTCAATCATTTTTCGCATACTGCTAAAATAAAACTAGCTACGGTTAAATGAAATTATAGTACGCATTAGTTTTCATTTAAGACCTAATCTAGTCTTTACTAATAATTATTGGAATTAAATGTGATATTTATCACATAAGCTAATAATGGGGGTCATAGGGCTTCTAGAGCCAGTTATTTAGCTTTGTTGTAGGCAATTAGGAGTTTAACATATATAAATATATCACCATGAAAAAGCAGTTTTATTATGTGCTAGGTATTATTGCAATGTTTGCAATGGCCTGCAACAACAACAACGAAGATCCTCCGGCAGATCCTGGAGAAAGCAGTACTGAGTTACTTGTAAAAAAGTTTACCGCAGCACCAACATTAGATGGTACTGTTGACGATATGTGGAATACGGTACAGAAACTTGTAAGCTCCACTTCAGTTCCATCTAACCTTGGTGCCAGAAACACCTATTACAACGAGGATGGTATTAGTGAAGAAAGTCTTGATATTTTCGAAGCTTATGAAGGTGAAAAAAATAACTTTACGATGCGAAGCGGTTATTTTGATAGCAATATCTATTTCTTAATAGAATGGGATGATGCTGATGACAGCAAAGATAGGCAGTCTTGGTATTTTGACTCAAATGCTAAAAAATGGAAACAAGAGCATAAATATGCAAATGCTACGGACGATAAGTTTTACGAAGATAAGTTTGCTTTCTTGTTTCCAATAGGTGAAGTTGATGGTTTTAGTACTACTACCTGTTATGCCACTTGCCATAGCAGTGGTGGCGTTATAAATAACGCAAAAGACAAGCACACCAGGCACTATTTAAAAACGGATGGTCAAAAAATTGATATGTGGCACTGGAAACGTGTACGAAGTACCCATAACAACAAAATTGATGACCAGAGAATTCAATATGTAGCACCTCCAAATACTTCATCATCCAATGGTAGAGGGGGTGATCCAGACTCAGGTAATGGATCAAAGTCTGGGTATTCTAATAATAAGCAAACGTTGAATAATGGAGTTGAAGATGTAAGTGTACCTAAGTACGTTGTACCTGATGGTACAGATTACTACTGGATACCGGAAGCAGACCTTGGTACAACAGCTAAGTTAGTTACTGGCGTTGATGTTAATGGTGTATTAACGTATGACGGTGGTACAATTGACCCTACAGGCGATGCCGGTTATGCACAGGCAACAGGCAATAAACGTTTTCCAAGTATTCTTACACGAGATTTCTTAGGAGACCGTGCCGACATTGATGTAAAAGTAGTTTATACAGGTACCGGTTGGGTGGCAGAAGTTAAACGCAAGTTAAATACTGGCGACCCTTGGGATGTGATATTTGACCCTGCTGCCGAACTACCCTTTGGTTTTGCTATATTTGATAACGCTGCCATAGGGCACGGTATCAAGCCTGGTTTAATTATGAAATTTGAACAATAACTCTAATCTTAACAAAGAAGCGTTAATCATAGTATTAACGCTTCTTTTAGCTGAGGGCTCGAAACAGGTATTACTTCCAGTTACTTGGTTTGTAGAACCACAAACTTTCTCTTCCAAACAAAACAACATTATAATGAAATCGATTCAACCCATAAAAATATCAAGTATTGCTATTATCCTTTTGTTGTTCGTTAGTACAGGATGTTATTACGATAAAGTACTACCTATTGAGCCAGAAGGAGATATTAGCTATGCACAGGAGGTTCAACCTTTCTTCGATTTAAAATGTGCAAGTTGTCATCCAGATGATTCACAGCCAAACTTGCAGCCGGATATGTCATACAACTCTCTTGTTTCAGGGGGGTATATTGATACAGCAAACCCATCAAATAGTAAGTTATACGTAAAAATAAGTGTAGGTGGCAGTATGGAGCCTTTTGCTACTGATACTGAAAGAGCCATTACCCTAAAATGGATAGAGCAAGGTGCCAAAAACAATTAAATCTACCCCCTATGAAAAAGACATTTAATATTCGCATAAATTGGGTTTTTAAAAGCCTATTAATACTTATAATATTGGCTAGTTTTAATTTAGCATTTGGGCAAGATGATAAGGGAGAAGCTACAACTGATAAGCCAGCTCGTCCTGCATTTGAAAGTACCTGGTGGTTCGATGGCCAAACAGGTACAGTGTATAATAAAAATACATTTGAGTTTGTTATTCAGCATAGGTTCGGAACCATTAAATCCGGCAATAATGATTTGTTTGGTATTTACGGGCCTTCAAATATTAGGCTGGGTTTGGGTTACGCTCCTATAAAAAATCTAAATATTGGAGTAGGCTACACAAAGAACAAAAGGATTCTTGATTTAACTGCCAAGTATGCCATACTAACTCAAACAAGGAGCAACTCCATGCCAATATCTGTTACCTATTATGGTAATATGGGTATTGAGTTACAAGCCAAAGAAAATTACCTTAACTCAACCGATCGCTATAACTACTTTAATCAGCTACTTATAATGAAACGGTTTAACTCTAAGTTTTCGGCTCAGATAGCTCCCTCTTTTACACATTATAACGCAGTTAAATGGGAGCAGCAAGCTGATAATAGCTGGGAAACAATGGAAAACGACACTTGGGGGCTTAGTGTTGGGGCACGCTATAAGGTAACATCTCAAATGATTTTAATGCTGGGTTATGACCAACCGTTAACAAAACATGCTATTAACCAGCCTATGCCATCCATCAATTTTGGTATAGAAATCTCTACAAGTAGCCACGCATTTCAGGTATTTGCAACTAATAATAATAGAATTCAGCCTCAGGAAAACTTTATGTTTAACCAAAATGATTTTGGCGATGGCGGATGGTTAATTGGGTTTAACATAACTCGCTTATGGTCGTTTTAAGCCAAATTTATATGTAATAATCAAGCCCTCTTTTTTAGCTGAATACAGGGTATTTACATATAGATGAGGCCGGTAAACTACACACAGTAAAGTGAAGATAACTATAGTAATGAGGATTCCTAAAACGCTTTTTATTAAAGCATTATGGTAAGCGTGACATTAATCACAAAATGACTTGAGTAAACTCATAGCCGGCTATTGATGGCATTCTTATTTTTGGGATGTGTTTAAACATAGTGAAATCAGTGTGTTTTACAACTAAACAGGAGTGGGTTTGACTGTATTGAGTTTTGTTTAGTCTTTTAAAAATATCTAAGCCATGGAAAATAATACAAAATCAAAATCTGAAATTACCAGAAGAAAATTCCTTCCCTTTCTGAGTTTGGGTTTTTTGCTCCCGTATGTTGGGTTGGCAAAAACAACCAAAAGTTTAATAAAGGATGAAGAACAGAGTTATCAAACATTACTTACAAAAGATGGGAAAGCTGTAAAAGTTAAAAAAACAGCCATTGAAAAATCAAAAGTTATTGATAGCGAGCTGTCCAATAAGTCGCTTTTAAAATGGCTTAGTAAAAACAAATTTAATTCAACACAACAATGAAGGATTCCACCCAAAAATCGAGGCGTAGTTTTTTAGACAAAGGACTAAAGATAGGCTTGGTAACGGTTGCTGGTGGAGCGGTTGTAGCTAAAGTATTGGCAGATAACCATTCGGATAACGAAATGGTTGAGTTAATGGATACGGATGGGAATTTGATAAAAGTTCTGGCATCTGAGGTTGAAGATATACACAAGCCATCTAATTATAATGTACGCGAAGGCTATGCCAACCGTAAATTTGTGATGGTTGTAGATTTGGCAAAATGCAGGAATGCACTAAAATGCCAGGAATCTTGTAATAAAAACCATTATATCACAGGCGATAATGCCTGGCTGAAAGTGTATAAAATGCAGGAAAATGATGACACGGCTCCGTATTGGATGCCAACCATGTGTCAGCATTGCGACCAGCCAGCCTGTGTAACCGTTTGCCCTGTAAATGCAACTTTTAAACGCAGAGACGGAATTGTGTCTATTGATAACGAGCGATGCATTGGTTGCCGTTTTTGTATGGCGGCTTGTCCTTATTCAACAAGGGTATTCAATTGGTCAGAGCCTAATCAGGAGTATTTAATGAAGAATGCCGACCATGCACCCGAACACTCGCCTGACCACATGGGGCACCCAAGCATAAAAGGAACAGTAGATAAATGCGATTTTTGCCCACATCAGATTGATAGAGGTGAGATGCCTCATTGCGTAACTTCTTGTCCCAATGATGTGTTTTATTTTGGAGATAAATATGAAGATACCGTAACCAATGGCAGTGGTCAATCGGTAAGATTGAGCAAGTTACTTGAAGAAAGGTCAGGATATCGACTTATGGATGGATTGGGGACACAACCCAGTGTTTTCTATCTGCCACCTGTTGAACGCTCGGATGTTTTTGAAGATGGCCTTAAAAACTATAATGAGTTTCAATCAGTATCTAAACCTGTAGAGTCATGAGCAAATACGAAGAGTTAGTAGCTGAATTAGTGCCCCAGAAATTTAGTCGTATCGGTAAAATATGGACAGTCGCTTTAGTTGTTATTATTATAGTAGGTATTGTTGCTTACATAGACCAATTAATTAAAGGCCAGATAGTTACTAATATGCAAGATTATGTTTTATGGGGAGTGTATATATCTAATTTTGTGTTTTTTGTTGCTATCAGTTTTGTGGGTTCGCTTACGGCAGCGGTATTAAGGCTAACCAATAAAGCATGGCGTACACCATTGGTACGAATTGCAGAAATTATAGCTTTTGCCGCTATTTTAATGGCTGGTGTTACCATAGTTTTAGATATGGGGCGTCCGGATAGGCTATTAAACATATTTATCCATGGCCGGTTGCAGTCTCCTATTACATGGGACGTAGTAATTATTACAATTTATATTGTCATAAGTCTGTTGATTTTATATATCCCGCTTTTGCCTGATTTAGCTATTCTTAAAAAATACTTTAAAAAAGATAAACCATTTTTAAGCAAGTGGTATGGATATTTTTCGTTGAATTGGACTGGGAGTAAAGCACAATTAAATTTGTATGCGAAGTCTATTCAAATGGTGGCTATTTTAATAATCCCTGTTGCCTTGGTTCTGCAAACCGTTGATGCCTGGCTTTTTTCAACCACTTATAGAATAGGCTGGGACAGTACCAATTTTGGTCCTTACTTTATTGCAGGAGCTTTTGTAGTAGGTACAGGTGGGCTTATTTCTGTTATGTATGTGTTAAGAAAATCATACAGCCTTGAAAACTATATTACCGATTTGCATTTTGACAAATTGGGTCGATTATTAGTTTTTGCTTGTTTAATTTACCTGTATTTTAATATAAATGAGTATTTGCTTCCGGCATTTACAGCACCTAAAGCAGAAACCATTCATTTAAACGATCTGTTTTTTGGTCACTATGCCCCCTTGTTTTGGTTTGTAACTATTGGAGGGTTAATAATACCAATTATAACCCTGATATTTCCTCAGGGAAGGAAACCACTGCCACTATTTATTATTGCAATAGTAGTAGTTGTAACATCCTGGTGGAAAAGGTATATAATTGTTGTGCCTGCTTTATTGCACCCGTTTTTACCTGTGCAAGGTGTGCCGGAGTCGTGGCATAGCTATTTTCCAAGTTTGCACGAGTGGGCTATTGTAAGTGCCACCTTAGCAGCGGCTTTGCTTATTATTACCCTATTGGTTCGCTACCTGCCTATTATTCCAATTTACAGAACAGCTAACGAGCAAGGCATTTTAGATAACAAAAACCCCGAATAGTTATGAAAGCAAGCAGAAAATTTAAAAATGTGCCATTCATGCTCCTGAGTTTTTGTGTACTCTTAACACTAAATACGCACGCACAGGAAAAGCAATATAAAGCCAAATTATCAGTTAGCTACCATAGCCTGATGGGGGCAACCCCGTACATCGAAGTTGAGTCAAAATTTAAAGGTGAAAAAGGGTATGAACCCGCTGCTAATCTGGAATTAAATGTGTATAAACAATTAACAGAAGATTCCATAATACTTGTAGAAACTATTGCTACAAACCATAAAGGTATAGCAAGGTACAAGCTAAAAGAAAATGTAAGTAAAGGTGTTGATACCGTACTAACCCATACCTATATTGTTAAAATTGAAAACAACAGCAAATTCAAGAATGCAAAAAAAACAGTTAGCTTTTTAGAGGCTAACCTAAGTGCAGAAATTGTTGAAATTGATAGTGTGTATACTATTAAAGCTATTTTAACCAATGCTTTAGGTAAACCGATAAATGGCGAAAAGCTGAAAGTAAATGTGCAAAGGTTATTTGCCCCTCTTGCCATTGGTAAATACTATAAAACTAATAACAAAGGTACTATTTTATTGCCTTTAGAAGAGCCGATTCCGGGAGTTGACGGGCAATTAACTTTTGAGGTATTTCTTGAAAGCAGAAAGTATGGAAATGTAAAATACTTGTTAAATACAACAATAGGCGAACCCATTAAAAACCTTTCAACATTTGAGCAGCGAACTATGTGGTCTCCACCCGATAAAACACCGATTTTTTTGTTAATTTTCCCAAACTTATTAATGTTGGGTATTGGGATAGTAATACTGCTATTGGTACGAAACTTGTATAAAATATATAAATCTTAAATTATTCTTAACTAAATAAACTAAAATGAAAACATTAAAAAACATGATGGCTTTAAGTGCATTAACAGCAGTAATATTTGCTTTTAATGTAAATACTCAATCTGGCGAATGGGTTGTGCCCGATGAGTATAAAAGCATGGAAAATCCTACCGATCCTGAGGAAGATCTGGATATTGGCGAAGAGTTGTATATGAAACATTGTAAATCCTGCCACGGTAAAGAAGGCCTAGGAGATGGCACTAAAGCAGCAGAGCAGGAAGGTGATTTAGGTGACTTTTCTTCAGCAGAATTTCAAGCGCAATCGGATGGATCCTTGTTTTATAAAACAACTACTGGTAGAGATGATATGCCTGCTTATGACAAAAAAATAGCTGATGAAGAAGACCGCTGGTTGGTTGTTAACTTTATTAGAACTTTGGCTGAATAGAAAATTAAACAAAGCGAAATGGTTAACTGATTTAGTTTGCCTAGCTGTTTTTAAGAACCTAGCACTTGTGCTAGGTTTTTTATTTCAGCTTAAAAAACCTTGTCCTTTGGGCAAGGTAATGTTCTTTAGGCTATGCCTGTATTTGCTTCCACAAAAAAATGAATATCGTTGATTGATGTTCATTATTTTAAAATTAAAAATGTTCAAATGCCTCCTATGGGGGCTAACCTGAATAATTCATGAATAATCTATTACGCATTCCAATTGCCAACCATTC
>CAZZML010000076.1:0-10445 GCA_964654735.1 uncultured Roseivirgaceae bacterium
ATGTCCATATTAGATAATACAAAAATGCTGTCCTAGTTAGAACTTAGCCGTATTTTGCAATAGTACGTGTAAGTTTGGTTATTAAGTTATTATATGGCGGATAGAAAAATTTAATAGAGGTAAGCCCTATTCTTTGTTTTAACACTGACTTTTCATTTGAAAATGCAATAAACCCATGGTAGCCGTGCGACTTACCTATCCCACTATTATTTACCCCGCCAAAAGGTAAG
Source organism: uncultured Roseivirgaceae bacterium (assembly GCA_964654735.1). GTDB lineage: Bacteria > Bacteroidota > Bacteroidia > Cytophagales > Cyclobacteriaceae > JAKISE01. The sequence continues at coordinate 231 of CAZZML010000076.1, forward strand.
TTATGATTTGTAAAATGTAATACTGAATCGTTTACACAAACACCACCAGCAGATATTTCCTTTATTATTTTTGCTATAGTCTTCTTAGATTTTGAAAAAAAATACAAAGCCAATGGTTTTGGTTTTTTCCCTATTGCACTTATTGTTTCTTCAATGCTATCGTATCTAATCAATGGAAGTATGGGGCCGAAAATTTCTTCTTGTAACACTCTGCTGTTTTCTGGCACATTGGTAACTATCGTTGGTTCTATAAGGTTTTCTTCAGCAATTGCAGTACCTCCAAAGCTAATTTTGCCTCCAACCTCAACAACGTCCTCCAAAACACCTGTAATCCTTGCAAAATGTCTTTCATTTACAATTCGTGCAAAGTCGTTTTTATTTACTTCTCCCTCTTTATAATATTCTTTAGTCAGTTGTTCCTTTAATTCGGCTTCAAACCTATCAAATATAGAATTATGAACATATACATAATCTGGTGCAATGCAAGTCTGACCGCAGTTCATAAATTTACCCCATACGAGCTTTTCAGCAGCATCCTGTATGTTAGCTGTTTCATCAATAATTGCAGGCGACTTTCCGCCTAGTTCTAAAGTTACAGATGTTAAATTTTTTGCTGCAGCTTCCATAACTATTTTGCCAACAGCAGGGCTTCCCGTAAAAAATATATGGTCGAAGGGGAGCGAGAGTAATTGTTGCGATGTTTTAACCTCTCCTTGAATTACTTTTACTTCGTCCTCATTGAACAGCTCTGATATCATATCATCAATTAACTGGGCTGTATAAGGGGTTAACTCCGAGGGCTTTAGAACAGCAGTGTTGCCAGCAGCAATGGCTTCAATCAGTGGGAGCAAAAGCAGATTAAATGGATAGTTCCATGGTGCAATTATCAAACAAACCCCCTTAGGTTCGTAATGGATGTAAGATGTTGCCCCAAACAGCGTTAATGGTGTTGGTACACTTTTAGGTCGTGCCCAACGATGAACATTATGTAGGGCATGCCTTGCTGCTGCCACTACGGGCTGAATTTCGGAGAGCAAAACCTCTACTTCCGGTTTTTTAAAGTCTTTGTAAAGCGCCTCGATAATTTTATCTGTGTTTTCCGTTACCCAATTTTTAATTGATTTGAGCTTAGCTTTTCTATCCTTAATTGAGCCTGCACGTAGTTTCTGAGATTTTATTTTTTGTAGTTCAAATAAATCTATAAAAGGATTAACTTCTGTTTGGGTTCTTTCAGCAGTATTCATAGTATTGAGCTTAATACATTAAATATACAACCTTAAATTAATATGGATAAGATAGATTCTTTAAACCAAGTAGCAAAATTTCATTCAACATTTAGGCACCCGATACTTTCAGCTCCTCAAATACCCTCCGCTTCCCGCTGCGAGTTGCGCGTTTCATTGCTTCAAGAAGAGCTCAATGAACTAAAAGAGGCCATCTCAACTAATGATTTGGTAGAAGTTGCAGACGCTCTCTGCGATATTCAGTATGTGTTATCTGGAGCTGTATTAGAATTTGGCTTGGGCGACAAGTTTGTTGAATTATTTAATGAAGTACAGCGCTCTAATATGAGCAAAGCTTGCAAAACACTAGAAGAAGCAGAAAAAACAGTTGAGCATTATAAAGAAAGAAAAGGCGAAGTTGCCCATATTGAGAAGCACGGTGACCTTTATTTGGTTTATAGAGATGGCGACAAAAAAACCCTTAAGTCAGTAGGTTATTCACCTGCTAACCTTAAGGGTATTTTAGGTAATTAAACCCGGATTATTTACTAATAATTCTTACTTCTACACGCCTGTTTTTTGCTCGAGCTTCAGGTGTATTTTCCTGTGTTATGGGTTGAGAACCTCCAAATGCTTTTGTGAGAACTCTTTTGCCGTCTATTCCATTAGAAACCAAAAAGTCCTTTAGTGCTTGTACTCTATTTTCAGAAAGTTCAAGGTTTTTAACAGGTGAGCCTCTAAAGTCTGTATGCCCTTCTAATTGAATAACCATTGTAGGGGCACCTTTAAGCATAACTACGAGATTGTTCAACTCATCAAACGAGTCACTCGTGATTTTAGATTTACCCTGTTCGAAATTTAAGTTATTTAAGGAAAGCACGCTGCCTACTCCTCCAACTTTCAATTTTATGGTATCTGTTCTATTTAAGTCGGCATCTGCGTTTTCTAAAGGTTTAATCACCTCTGATAGCGAAACATAGCCATCAAGGCTAATGTGTATGGAGTATGACTCTCTAGCTCTAAAATAGGTTTCAAATTTTCCGCTCTCATCTGTCATTAAAAGTCCTATTTCAGATTGATACGGCAATTTTTTGTATTGTACACTTACACCTACTAGAGGGTTACCAGAAAATTCATCCACAACGATTCCATTGTAAAAAACTAAGCTGTCTGGTTCATCTGTAAATGCGCTTGTATTACTTATAATACCAAATAACAGCAAGCCTAGCATGTATGTAGTTTTACTCATTTTTTTACTTTTCAAGAATTTCAAATTCAACTCTCCTATTAGCCATACGACCTTCTTTGGTCGCATTTGACTCTATTGGTTTAGCCTCACCAAACCATTTTACATCAACACGGTTACCTGCAATTGCTTTTCCAGTTAAGTATTTAACAACTGCTTTTGCTCTTCTCTCAGATAAACCTAAGTTATAAGACTCTGGACCGACACTATCCGTATGTCCTCTTACTTGTATCTTAGTTTCAGTGTTTTCGTTTAAGTATTTAACTAACCTGTCAAGTTCAGGATATGAGTCTGGTTTTAGCACGCTTTTATCAAAATCAAAGAAAATGTTATTAAGTGTTATTATGGCCATAACTTTTGCTGACACCATATATAAATCTGCACTTAATTCATCTCCACTAAACTCCCCTTCTGTTAAGTCTATATTTTCATTAATCGGCAAGTAACCTTCAACTTCTGCTCTATAGCCATATTTTTCTCCTTTAGGGAGCACAATTTCATAATTCCCGGTTCCTTTATGAGATTTTGTAATCCCTACGGTTGTTCCTTCAGGAAGTTTTTCGTAGTATATTTTTGCTTCTATCGGTTCACCTGTCTCTTTATCTCGTAAAGTTCCTCTAATAACGATTACATCAGATGGCATTACTTTAAGTGGTAACTCTACTTTAAATATATCTGCATTATCTTCACCTACTTCTTGCGTATAATAGGCATAGTTTCCAGTTAACGGAATATTAAAGAACAAATCTTCTTTTGGCGAGTTTATATCAGGCCCTAGGTTCTGTGGTTGAGACCAATTTGTCCACGTGTCATCCAAACGCTTAGAAACATAGATGTCTTGTCCTCCATACCCACCTAAACCATTGGTTGAGTAGTATAAAGTTTTGTCATCTGCTGCCAAAAATGGAGAGGCATCATCCCCAGCCGTATTAATTTGCTTACCTAAGTTTAATGGTTCTGTCCATGTACTGTCCTCTTTAAAGAAACTAACATACATATCTCTTGCGCCATACGAATCGTCTCGCTCAACAGATAGTAGTAATACTTGTCTGTTATTGGCTAAGAAGTAGTTAGACTTTTCATTATAATTATAATCGTTTTCTATGATTAGATTGAAAGGTTGTGTCCAGTCTTCCCCCTCTTTGGTACTTATTGATACACCAGCAGACATCCTACTTGGGCGCTTTTCATTATATTGGTTTCCTAGTAATAATACTACCGAGTTGCCATCTGGTGTAACTGAGCAGATGTAATTAGGTTTTTCATTATTCAAAGGTCTTCCTATATTCACAGCCTCTTTCCACTCTCCAGCAGAATCCATTTCAGAATACCAAATATCTTCTCCATCGGTCACCCCTCCTATATTATCAGGATGATTTTTCCTGCTAAAATATAAAGTACGACCATTAGGAGCCACTAGGGGTTTAAACTCTGTATAAGGGCTGTTTACATTATTACTTAATCTTTCCGCAAATAAGTTTGAATTAAGATTTTCCATAATTTCAACTTCTACATTAGTTGGTCTGGCAGAGCTTGAGATTCCAATGGCATCAATACTATAATATTCAGGTACAATTTCTCCATTAAACTCAATCTTTACAGCCGCCACTTTATAAGGTGTTTTATTCATTATAATACTGAATAACCTTCCTTTTAAAGGAATGTCTGAAGCACTGAAAGAATTTATTAAATACTCTTTACCTGCCTCATCATAGGCAAATACATTGGTAATGGTAGTTGGGCTATACGACTCGGCAATAACTATTTGTCGAATGGCAATAGGTGTGGTAAAACCAACCTTAATAAATTCCTGACTATTAGGTCTGTCTGGAGTCCAGGCAGAAGGGCTTTCGCCAGCTGCAGGTAGCACATTGGGTTTGCCTAGAACTTGTTGTGCGGAGTATTGAATGGGGGTAAGTTCAGATGAAAACTCAATGACTTTTGAAGCCCATTGGATTTCTTGTGAATACCCAATTACCGAAACAGCTACGATCCCTAAGATGGTAAATAAGCTTTTAATAAGATGCATAGTTTTGATTAATCAAAATTTGATGTTGTAATAATAGAATAAAAATCAATTTTATATACAAAGAAAAATGAGGATTTTTAAATTAGCCCCCTAATAATCACTAGTTTTTATGATTTTGGTGTGAGCTACTCGTTTTTTTCCCAAAATTTCGCATTCTTTATTCCTAATTTTTTAGAATTAAAAACCGGGTCGAGTCCAGCATTTCTTTGATCCGTGTAATCTTTTAATGCCTTTAATGCTGGCTTTCTTAAAATAATAATGGCTATAATATTTAACCAAGCCATAAGACCAACACCAATATCGCCCAGTGTCCAAACGGCTCCGGCAGTTATAGTAGTTGCATAATACACGGTTGCTAAAATGGTTACTCTTAAGATATGTACTAAATATTTTTTATCTCCCTTTTTATCAAGGTAAGCTACATTGGTTTCGGCCATATAGTAGTAGGCCATTATTGTAGTAAAAGCAAAGAATAATAAGGAGATTGCTACAAACTCTTTTCCAATAGAAGGAAAATGATGAGCAACAGCAAATTGGGTAAACTCAGGCCCATAAGCAACGCCCTTTAGGTTTTCAACAATAAACCCTCCATCCAATCCGTGAACATTATATTGTTCCGTAAATAGAATCATAAAAGCAGTAGCCGTACACACAAAAAGAGTGTCGATGTAAACAGAAAATGATTGAACCAGCCCTTGTTTAACAGGGTGGGTTACTTCTGCAGCTGCAGCTGCGTGTGGTGCAGTACCTTGACCAGCTTCATTTGAGTAAATTCCTCTTTTAACACCCCAACTAATGGCCATACCAAAAATGCCTGCAAAAGCTGGTTCCATAGCAAAAGCTGATTTTAAAATTAAAGCAATAACGTTTGGTACGTGGGTAATATTTAACCCAATAATAACCACCGCCATTAAAATATAGGCAATTGCCATAAATGGAACAACCACCTCGGCCACTTTACCAATTCGTTTAACGCCCCCAAAAATGATGAGCATTAAGGCTGCTACAATTAAAACACCAATTACATTAACATCGGCACCAAGTATTTGCATATCTGATATGTTAAATGCGTGTTTCATACTTGCCGAAATACTATTCGATTGTACTCCTGGCAAAAAAACGGACATACTTAAAATGGTTGTAAATGCAAAAAGAGAGGCGTACCATTTTTTACCTATTCCTTTCTCTATATAATAGGCGGGGCCACCTCTGTATTCACCATCTTTCACTTCTTTATAAATCTGCCCTAATGTTGACTCAACAAATGCCGATGCTGCTCCCAAAAAGGCAATCGTCCACATCCAAAAAATTGCACCTGGGCCACCCAAAGCAATGGCAGTAGCCACTCCGGCAATATTACCAGTACCCACCCTGCCTGAGATGGCTATAGCAAATGCCTGAAATGAGGAAACTCCTTTTTTCGATGCTTTGCCTTTAAAAAGAAGGCGAATCATTTCTTTAAAATACCTGACTTGTAAGAACCTTGTTGTTATAGAAAAATAAATTCCTGCTCCAAGGCATAAGGCAATTAAAAAATTACTCCACACTAAATCATTAATGAGGCCAATGGTTGATTCAACTGTCATATGGAGGTTTTAAAATAAAGCACAAAGATAGCAAAATAAGGGAGTGTAGAAAGCTGATTTCGCTTTTGGCACAAAAAAACGGAAGTCAATTCTAATAAATTAGAATCAGCTCCCGCTTTCACTCCACAACTACCAAGGTAGTTGCTTCGTTCCAAGTTTTGTTGACTAAAAAACATCAATTCAGATTTGTTTGCACTCCTCTCAATTAACGTCTACTGGGTTTTCATAAGATCTAAAGGTTCAATAACCCGAAAGTTTCTTCGCCCTTTCATAATGCTTGTTACTTCCACTTGCGTTTTCGTAACTCGTGCTAAAGCTGTTAGACCTATTACCACTTTTACATTAATCGACACTTACGTTTGTAGAGGTTCTTTCAGTCGTTTATCCCTCACTTGGTAATTACTAAGGTAGCACATAATATCTATTCAATCCAAGAAAATAATCTCTTAGTTATCAACTAGTTATGCACACTCAAATACCCGCTTTATTCACAGGGTTATCCACAACAAACAATAATGTTTTCCTGAACTTGTTTTCGGGATTTACAAATTATCCAGCACAAACTGTGTCATCATATTAAACAAATGGGGGCGTGCATGCTTTCTATAGATTCCGTGTGCTCTGTCAGGGTAGTAAAACGATTCAAACTGAATGCCTTCACTTATCAATTTATCCTGCAAAGCCACTGCATTTTGAAAATGCACATTATCATCTCCGGTGCCGTGCACCAATAGAAGCTTTCCTTTTATTTTGCCAGCATGGGTTACAGGGCTGTTATTATCATAACCTTCTGGGTTGTCTTGAGGAGTAGATAAGAATCGCTCTGTGTAAATGGTATCGTAATACCTCCAAGAAGTAACAGGTGCTACTGCCATGGCCATGGCAAATACACCTGCTCCTTCTGCTAATGCTAATGATGACATATAGCCCCCATAACTCCACCCCCATATCCCTATTCGAGCTGCATTCACATAGGCAAGGCCTCCCAAGTACTTTGCCGAGGCAATTTGGTCTTCCACTTCCATTCTACCTAAGTTACGATAGGTTTGTTTCTTAAACTTCTCACCTCTACCACCAGTACCACGGCCATCCACCACAGAAACAATGTACCCTTTTTGCACTAGCATTTGATGCCAATAGGCATTACCGCCACCCCAAGAGTTTGAAACCTGTTGCGAACCTGGTCCGGAATATTGAAACATTAACACAGGATATTTTTTATTAGGGTTAAAGTCTGCAGGCTTTAACATGTACCCATTCAAATCATCTCCCTCTTCGTTTTTAATTGTGTAAAACTCTTTGGTTACCAAACCATATTCTTTGACCACTTCTTTGAGTTTTGCATTATTCTCCAACTCTTTCACCAATTTATTTCCTTTGGTGGCATAAAGCTCTACCGTATTGGGCGTAGTACTATTACTGAAGTAATTTATGTAGTAACTAAAATCGTTACTTATATTTACTCGATTAGAACCAGTATGTGTAGATAGCTTTCTCTTATTTTTACCACTTAAATCGATGGAATAAAAATAGGTTTCTAAAGGCGACTCTTCTTTAGAGGTAAAATATATTGTTTTCTTTTTGCTTGCCTGGTTAATGCCAACAAAAGAGGAAACCTCCCATTCACCTTTGGTTATTTGACGCACAAGTTTACCTTCTATCGTATATAAATAAAGGTGCTTATAGCCACTTTTTTCGCTTGCTAATAAAATATGCTTTCCGTCATTTAAATAGGTAAGGTCATCGGTTAGTTCCAAATCAACATACGTGTCTGATTTATCTTGAAGTATTAAGGTGGTTTTACCTGTATCTGCATTAGCGTGTAAAACATCTAACTGATTTTGAAGTCTATTCATTCTACGAACCGAAAGCACATTGGCATCGAAGGTCCAATTGATACGAGGAATGTAAATGTCTTTCTCAGTACCAATATCAACGTTTACTTTTTGCTTAGAAGCGAGATTATACACTAAAATCTGAATTACGGAATTTTTCTCTCCTGCTTTTGGGTATTTATAGGTAAAGTTTTCAGGGTATAATGCTCCTTGATTCCATTTTTGCATAGTGTATTCAGGCACATCTGTTTCGTCAAACCTGTAATACGCTAACTTTTTGCTGTCTGGCGACCAGAAAAAGGCTTTTGTAAAAGAAAGTTCCTCCTCATATACCCAATCGGTACTGCCATTTATTATGCTATTTCGTTTGCCATCGTTGGTTACCTGAATGGCTTGCATATCTGTCAGGTTTAGGTAGTACAAATTATTGTTTTTAGTGTAGGCTACTTTGCTGCCATCGGGAGAAACTGTTGCATAAGCAATTCGATCTTCATCTAATTTTTGCAACGATTTGGTTTCTCTATTATAGAGGTAAAATATGGCAGTATAACTTCTTCTAAATATTGATTGGCGGTCAGTTAATAATAAGATGTATTTTTCATCTGCGCTAAACTCGTAACTCGAAATTCTAATGTCAATATTCAAGCTACTTACATCCAAGATTGTTTCAACCTGCTCGCCTTTAGTAACATCGTATTTAACAATGTTGTTGTTTTTAAGGGCAGAGTAAAAACCACCATCGTTCATCCAGTTAATCCCATATACTGATTGGCTTCTAAACGTTCCTTTTGAATAGATATCTTCTACGGTAATTCCCTTTTGAGAAAAGCTTAATAAACTGCTTGCAAGCAAGCTTATAATTATTAAATATTGTTTCATCTGTGTTGATTTTTATTTGTGCCAAATCTAAGCCTTGTAAGGTAAACAAAAAATGATTTTATGGATGGGTGGTAAGAATTATTCTAGACTTTCAGAGGATTGAATCCGGGTAGTTACCTTTAGATGAGTAAAATGTTATTTTTATATAAATTTTTATTTAGATGATTTTCTAATGTATTATTAGGGCGTTATGGCAAAAAAAGACGGATTTAATCTTTACGAAAACAAATCGGCCCTTAAATGGATTGTGCTTGGGGTGTCTCTTGTAATTAGTGGAGGTTCAATTTTTTACACTAATATTCTTGTTAATAAGTTAAAGGCTAAAGAAAAAACCTTTATTCGCTTGTACGCCAAAGCTTTGGAGTACACTTTAAGTGAAAAGGTATCAACTTCCGAAAACATCAACTTTATTAGCGAAGAAATTATTTACCAGAATAATTCGATCCCAATGATAATAATGGATTCGCTAGGTGGAATTTATGGCTCAAAAAATATTGCGTTAGATTCAACCTGGACTCTTGCCCATAAAAATAATACATTGCGAAGCATCGTTGCTTCTATGAAAAAAGAGTACCCTCCTATTAGAATTGCCCCCATTGATAAATCAACAGGGCAACCTTATTTGGTGCAGTATCTTTATTATAAAAACTCTGCTTTGTTAACCCAACTTACATTTTATCCTTATGTACAGCTTACAGTAATTGCCATTTTTGGCTTTATTGCCTATCTAGCTTTTAATTACTCTCGTACTGCTGAGCAAAACAGGGTGTGGGTAGGTATGGCCAAGGAAACTGCTCACCAATTAGGCACGCCCATTTCCTCGCTAATGGCTTGGATGGAGCACTTGAGGGCTGATCCGGAATTTAGTAACCACGATGTTTTAGAAGAACTGGATAAAGATATACATAAACTCGGCTTAATTACCGAGCGGTTTTCCAACATAGGTTCCGTACCTAAACTAAAGGAAGAGGAAATAATTTTAGAAGTTAATCGCGTAATTTCTTATTTACGACCAAGAATATCCAGCAAAGTTGACATGAGCGTTAAAGGCATGCACGAAAAAATTTATGCCCAGATTAATGTCGCTCTATTTGAGTGGGTAGTTGAAAATGTGTGCAAAAATGCCGTTGATGCTATGGGAGGTATTGGCAAAATTGAAATTAATGTAATGGAAGGCAGCGATTGGCGTGTATTTATTGATATTTCTGATAATGGGAAAGGAATTGATCCCTCTAAAATAAAAAGCGTTTTTAATCCTGGGTTTACCACAAAAAAGAGGGGTTGGGGGCTTGGCTTGGCATTAGCAAAAAGAATAATTGAAAACTATCATCAAGGTAAAATTTTTGTTAAATATTCGAGCCCAGAACAGGGAACTACCTTTAGAATTGTGCTGAATCGAAAGCAAGTGCCCCGCAAT
>CAZZML010000077.1:0-10252 GCA_964654735.1 uncultured Roseivirgaceae bacterium
ATATAAAAATACTAGAACATTATTCTATTGTTTGGCAGTACTTTATAAAAGGAAAAAATAAATTTAATCAGCTGTGATAAGCCATCAAAAGAATGCTTTTTAGCTATTGAACTCCCAAAGAGTTGCTCCACCAATTATTATTCTTCCGTATATAAACTATTTGCCCTGTATGGTAGGCATTATGAGAAGCAATATTAGCTATAGAAGAACCCCACTCAATAAGTTGTTCCTCAGATGCATTTTCTACGGCATCTTCCCAAGCAATTTGAATACTATCAAGTTTAGAAACCATCCCTTCCCAATCATCAGAACAATATGTAAGAAACGTTTCATCATTAACATCATTAAAATTAGCTGGAGTTTTTCCATTAAATGCGATTAATACTCGCTCATTCCAGAAAGTTAAATGAGAAACAAGTTGGCAAATTGAATGATTTTGAGTGGAGTCCTGCCAATGTGCTTGCTCGGTTGTCAGATCTTTGACTGCATAACTTAAAGGAACATACCAATCTTTATTTGTATGGGAATTGTTAAGCTGCTCTATTAAAATATTTTTTGTGCCCTGATTACTGTTTTGATTAGAACACCCACAAAAGAGAAAAGCTATGAGCAATAAACTTACCTTATTCATAATAAAGCAAACTGATTTTTTTAATAATACCAAGCAGAGTTAAACCTTCGTAAATGCTTGCGAATATTCATTATAAATGCCAGTGAAAGATAGACAATAATTGGCGAACCAAAAGTTAAAAAGGAAGCATAAATAAAAGACAATCGAATGCTTGATGTGGCAATTCCTAGCTTCTCACCTATACGAGTACATACACCAAAAACTTGATGTTCAACAAACCCTTGTAATTTTTTCATCTCTAACAATAATAATAATAATAAATACAAATTTACTATACAAACCCTCAATGTATAGCCGATTAACGTTATTTTTTTATATCATTGTATTTCATTTTGAAAATACCTAATTAAAACGAAAAATTATAAAATGAAAAAAGTCCTAAATGCGGTTATCTTGTTGGCAGTTTTAACCTTGAGCGGATGTTCAATTACCAAAATGGCTAAATTGGCATCAGATCAGCAAGTAAACGTAAACCCTAACCCTCTGGAGCTACATGGCGATTCTGTAAAGTTTGACATGTCTGCTACTCTTCCAGTAAAAATGCTCGTTAAAGAAAAAGAGTATATTATTAATGTGGTTTACCAATATGGTGATCAAGAATTACCATTGGAATCAATTGTGTTTAAAGCAACTAATTATCCACAAAGTAATGAATCTCAACCAACAGCTTCTGAAAGTTTCTCTTTTGCTTACACTGACGCTATGAAAAGCGGTAATGTTGTAATAAAAGGAGTAGCTAGAGACCCTAGAAAAGACAAAGAAGTGGCTGCTGAGCCAATGACTTTGGCTCCTGGTGTTATCACTACTTCGGCATTGGTTAAGCCTGTATATTTTGCAGCTTTTGCAGACCATGGCTATAATAACCAAGAAGAATTGCTACCTACCAATATCGATTTCTTTTTCGATCAAGGACGTTCTAACTTAAAGTACTCTGAGAGAAGAAGCAAAAGAGGTAAAGAATTTGAAGCATTTATAGCTGAAAAAAATGTAACTCGTACAGTAACCGTTACAGGTACTCACTCTCCTGAAGGAACTGAACGTATTAACTCTAAATTATCTAACGATAGAGCTACTGTAATTGAAAAATATTATAGAAAGCAAATGGATAAATACGATTACAAAGGAACGGCAGATTCAATTAAATTTATCCTTAAGCCAATTGTAGATGATTGGAATGGATTAAAAGCAGCTTTGGCTTCTTATGAAGGAGTTTCTGATGATTCGAAATCAGAAATGCTAAACATAATTAATGGTCCTGGTGCTTTTGAAGATAAAGAAAAGGCTCTTCGTAAAGTAGATGGGTATAAAAAAGTATTTAAAGATGTTTACCCAGGGTTACGCTCTGCTAAAACTGAAATACTTAATGTAAAAGAAAAGAAAACCGATGCTGAAATTTCAGTACTAGCTAAAGGTATTGTAGGTGGATCTGCTTCTGCTGATACATTATCGATTGAAGAGTTAATGTACGCAGCAAGCCTTACTCCTGACCTTTCAGAGAAAGAAGGTATTTACAAAGCTGCTATTACTAAAGCTGACTCATGGAATGCACACGCTAACCTTGCTGCTACTTATGTAGCAATGGCTAATGAAGATGCTTCTAAAGCTGCTGAATATGCAGGATTAGCGGAAACTCAGGTTGACCTTGCCAATGGCAAACAAGAAAGTGCTTCTGCTTATGCAACTGGAGCTTCTGTATATGCATATCAAGGAAATATTGCTAAAGCAAAGGATGCCTTAGCTAAAGCTGGATCACTTTCTGCTGATAGTGAAACAACTCAAGGAATGAATGGAGTTAAAGGATACTTAGAAATTAGAACTGCTGATTATAGTGGAGCTGTTTCCTCATTATCAAGTGCTGCTGCTTCTTCTGACAATGCATATAACTTAGGGTTAGCTAATCTTTTAAATAAAGATTATGATAACGCTTTAAGTTCATTTGGAGATGCTGTTAGCGCTAACAGTGAAAATGCAGATGCTTATTATGGTATGGCAGTAGCTCAAGCAAGAAAAGGTAATGCTGATAAAGTTATTGAAAACCTAAAGCAAGCCATTAGCTTAAATGCTGAGTTAAAAGCACAAGCCGTTAAAGATTTAGAATTCCAAAGCTATGTAGCTAATGCAGGATTCTCTGCTTTGCTTCAATAGTATTTTTTATACATTAAATTTGAAAAGACTTTGCTTACGTAGCAAGGTCTTTTTTTTGCCTATATTTTTGCTTCATTGGAATCTTTCTAAATAATGATTTTGCAAAATATGCGTTTTAAGCACTAATTAAGGCTATTTTTTAAAAACTGATATATATCAGTTTTTATTTAGACTAAATCTAAATAACTTTGTACTAAATACAAACAATTAGTCTAGATGAAGTATCTACACCTGATAGCCTTATTATTTATTTCTCAATTATTGTATAGCCAAAGTGGTATTGTTAAAGGGAAGATCATGCAAATTGATAGCATAACCGCCCTGCCGGGAGTTTCTATTTACTTAGAAGGCACTAAGTTCGGGGCTGCTTCTAACGGTAATGGCAACTACATTTTAAAAAATGCACCAGTTGGAAACTACACTTTAGTAGTTTCAGCCATTGGTTATTTTACATTAACAGAAGAAATAAGAATTGAGGAAAACAAAACTACTATTGCGAATTTTCCTATGATAGAATCCATCTCAACTCTATCAGAAATTACTGTAACATCAGGCAGTGCTGGAATTAAAGATATACCTGGCTCTGTATATTACATTTCGCCAAAGGCAATTGAAAAATTTAGCTACACCGATATTAATCGAACATTACGGGCTGTTCCTGGAGTAAACTTACAAGAAGAAGATGGTTTTGGGCTTAGACCAAATATTGGTTTAAGAGGTACAGGTACAGAACGAAGCTCGAAAATTACCATTATGGAAGATGGTGTTCTAATGGCTCCAGCCCCGTATGCAGCACCTGCAGCCTATTATTTCCCAACCATTGGTAGAATGCAAGCCATAGAGATTCTCAAAGGAAGTAGCCAGATTAAATACGGCCCTTATACTACCGGTGGGGCTATCAACTTAATTTCAACTCAAATACCAAACGAATTTTCGGCTAGAATAAATCTATTTGCAGGAAGTTATGGAGGCAAGAACTTACACGCTTTTGTTGGCAACTCACATAAAAATGTTGCCTATATAGTAGAAACCTATCAGTTTGGCTCAGATGGGTTTAAAGAGTTAGATGGTGGAGGAAGCACTGGTTTCGATAAAAAAGACTATCTGGCAAAAGTTAGAATAAATACAGATGAAGACGCAAAAATTTACCAATCTCTTACATTTAAAATAGGGCAGGTAAATGAAATTTCGGATGAAACCTACTTAGGGTTAACTCAGGAAGATTTTGATGCAACCCCCTATCGTAGGTATTATGGCTCACAGGTTGATCAAATAAAAACGGAGCAAACACAACTCTCCTTAACCCACGTGGCACGATTTTCAAAGTTTTTTAATGTAACTACCACAGCATATAATACTAAGCTTGCGCGAAACTGGTACAAGCTTGATAAGGTAAAAGATAGTTCAGGAGCGGAGATAGGCATCGGGGAGATACTTGATACCCCAAATGATTATAATGATGCCTTAGATATATTAAAAGGAAACTCAAGTATTAATGATGATGCCTTATTTGTTAAAGCTAACAATAGGTCATATAAATCTCAAGGAGTACAAACGGTGCTTGGGTTTAATTTTAAAACAAATGCTATCAGTCATAAAATTGACCTTGGGTTTAGGCTACATCAAGATCAAATGGATCGCTTTCAATGGGTAGATGAATATGCTATGGATACCGGAGTAATGGAATTGACAGAATCTGGAACTCCTGGAACTGAAAGTAATCGAATTGAATCAGCCAAGGCGTTTGCTACCTATATTCAATACAAGTTGGTAATGGGCAATTTTACTGCAATTCCCGGCTTACGGTATGAAAACATGACGTTAACAAAAAAGGATTATGGTAAAAACGATCCTGGAAGAGCAGGCATTGATCTATCGGAAAGAAGTAATAAAGAATACGTATTTATACCTGGTATTGGTATTGATTATAAGTTTAACACATCGCTAAGCGCTTTTGCTGGCGTACATAAAGGGTTTTCTCCTCCGGGATCTAAAGAGGACACCAAACCAGAAAAGAGTATAAATTATGAAATTGGCACTCGGCTTTCAAAAACCACCCTTTCGGGCGAAGCTGTTTTATTTATAAATAATTATAGCAATTTGCTTGGAACCGACCTTGCTGCTGCTGGCGGTGGAGGCACTACTGATATGTATAATGCTGGAGAAGTGTTAACAAAGGGGTTAGAGTTTCAACTTACCTACGATTTGCTAGGTTCGCATGTAAATACAGCTTTTAGGTTACCAATATCCATTGTGTATACGTACACAGATTCTGAATTTCAAAATGATTTTGATAGTGAGAATGGAAGCTGGGGGCAAGTATCTACAGGAGATGACTTTCCTTATTTAGCAAATAATCAGGTTACATTTATTCTGGGGCTTGAGCACCATAAATTTAATATTAATTTTAGTGGCAGGTATATGGATGAAATGCGAACAGTACCAGGGCAAGGTGCCATTCCTGCAGACGAAAAAACGGATGCTTACTTTGTGCTTGACGCAAGTGCAAACTATTTAATACATAAAAACATATCGCTTTTTACCAATGCAACTAATTTAACTAATAAAGTGTATTTGGTTGCCAGAAGACCTGCCGGATTACGGCCTGGTATGCCAAGAGCATTTAATATTGGAATAAAAGCAAGTTTCTAAATCTGAGTTGATTCATTTAGTGAGAGTTCCAGTTTCTTTTTGAACAAATAATAAAGGGTCGGCCATTTCAATAATTTTAGGCACAGGCTTAAGCAATGCTAGCGTTTTTTCATCTTTGGGATAATCAACAGAGCGCAACACATACTTAATAGACTCAATTCGAGCATTTGGTTTATTATTAGCTTTTATTATATTCCAGAAACACTCTGGCTCACTTACCTTTGCAAACATAGCATTTTTGTAAAAGGTATAATCATCCCAAAGTTCTTGTGCACGATCATCAATAGGACTTAGTTTCCATTGTTTTAAGGGGTCTTGTCGAATAGAATCAAATCTTGATTTTTGCTCTTCTTTAGAAATTGAGTACCAAAATTTAATTATTTGAATCCCATCTTTTACAAGCATGCTTTCAAAATCTCCTACTTGATTCATAAACTCCCTGTACTGCTTTTGAGTACAATATCCATTTACAGGTTCTACAATTGCTCTGTTAAACCAACTCCTATTAAAAAACACCATTTCGCCTGGGTTAGGCAATTGGAGTACATATCGTTGAAAATACCACTGCCCTTTTTCGGCCTTGGTTGGCTTAGGCAATGCCACTACTCGTAGCATACGTGGGTTCATATGCTCAACAAACCTTCTGATAGCTCCACCTTTACCAGCTGCATCTCTCCCTTCAAAAAGTATAACTATACGTTTATTCTTCTCAGCCACCCACTGCTGCATTTTTAATAACTCCTCTTGCAGCTCTATTAATTTTTCTAAGTACTTTACCCTTCTAAGTGCTTTTTTAACATTTACTTGTTTACCACGCAATAATTCGATTTTCCCTTGCTTAGAATGCAGTAATTTTAATTCCTCTTCTGCAATATTTTCAACCAATTTTACCATTTTTAATCATCTATTTGTTCAATTGATCTATAATATTTACTCACTTTTGTTGGATCAGGGTTAATTAAGTTTCCTGCGTCCTCCTTGCCATCATACTCCAGAGTTGATAGTACATACCTCATGCTTTCTAATCGAGCAATCTTTTTATTATCAGAATTAATAATTACCCAAGGGCTATAAGTGGTATGGCTTCTGCTAAACATGGCTTCTTTATAATATGTATATTTATCCCACATTTCAGTTGCTCTTTCATCCACAGGGCTGATTTTCCATTGCTTTATAGGAGTGATTTTTCGAGAATCGAATCTTGCTTTTTGAACACCTTTAGAAACCGAGAACCATAGTTTTATAATTATTACACCATCTTCATAAAGCAAATGCTCAAATTCAGGGGTCTGACGCATAAACTTTTCATATTGTTTTATGGTGCAAAACCCCATAACGGGCTCCACTACTGCCCGATTATACCAACTACGGTCATAAAAAACAATTTCACCAGGGTTAGGTAACTCTTTTACATATCGAGTAAAATACCATTGCCCTTGCTCTACGCTAGTAGGTTTATTTAAAGCAACTACTCGCATCGATCTTGGATTCAAATGTTCAGTAAACCTTCTGATGGCGCCACCCTTTCCTGCGGCATCCCTCCCTTCAAAAATAATGGCAATTCTTTTTTTCTTCTCTTTAACCCAATTCTGCATTTTGATTAACTCAATCTGTAGATTCCTTAGTTCATTTTCATAACGCAGTACAGCTAATGTTTTATTATACTTAATATTATGGGTATCAAAAAGTGTTTTTAATTCAGATTTCTCATTAACCGAATTAAGTTCTTCAATAGAGATATTTGTACGAAGTTGAGCCTCCATCCTATGGGTGTTCTATAAAAATATTAAGAAAAAATACCTGATTTCTTTTTCTATAAATATACATCAAAAAAATGCCTTAAACCAGCTATAAAGAGATGCATCTTGCAGATTATTGACTCATTTGCAGGTAAAAATCTTTCTTACCTGATTAATTACCAGACTTTAAGTTAAGCGCATTCATTAGCTTGCTAAAAATTAAGTTATTCTCAAAGGTGCCAGAAAATGCTTCAGAACCTGGGCCTTGCGCATACACAGGTACCATAACAGCAGTATGGTGAGTAGTAGCAAAATGCACAGCAGAACTATCTCCTAAAATATTTGAACTACCAGGTAAAGTAAGTCCGCCCGTTTCGTGGTCTGCAGTAATTATTACTAAGGTATTGCCATCTTTTTCAGCAAAATCAAGTACTTTACCAATGGTGTTATCAAAATCTAGTAATTCACTTACTACATATTCAATATCATTCCTATGCCCTCCCCAATCAATCTGAGAGCCTTCTATCATCAAGAAAAAGCCATTTTCATGTTGGTCTAATAGCTCAATCGCCTTCATTGCTGAAGGGGCTAACATTTCCCCTCTTCCCTTTGAAAAAGGAGGCATTCCATCTGGTGCTAAAAGTGCAGCCAACTTTCCTGATTTAATATTAGCAAATTCAGCCTGATCAAATACAATTTGGTATCCGTTTGATTTTAAAGTCTCGGTTAAATCCATTCCATCTTTACGATTTGTGAAGTAATCTTTTCCTCCACCAATAAAAACATCTATACCTGTTTTTAGAAAGTCACTGGCTATTTCCTCTTCCATTTTTCTACTAGGTTGGTGAGCAATAAAGGCCGCTGGAGTAGCATGTGTAATTGAACTTGTAGCTACTAATCCGGTAGCAAAACCTGCATCTTCGGCATATTCTAAAACCGTTTTTTGTGCTACCGAATCTTTATCAACACCAATTGCTCCATTATATGTTTTCTCACCTGTTGAAAATGCGGTAGCACCTGCAGCCGAATCGGTTATATAACTGCTCGAAGAACTGGTTTTTAAGAAACCAGTTACTTCAAACCTTTCAAAATTCAATTGGTTTCCATTTACTGTCATTGCCGCTTGAATTTGTGCAATTCCCATCCCATCACCAATCATAAATATTACATTTTTAGGGCGTTGAGACTGCGATGCTGTCTCTTTACTATTAATTGAACAAGATGCTCCAAAAACAAGGAGGAAAAGAATAAAAAAGTTTTTCATTGATTATTATTATTAAAAATGCAATTTGCATAAAAATGAACCTATAACAAAGTTATAAACTAATCGTTAGATTAAATATTTGTCCACAAATTGCTTATGGCTAAATCAAAATATTTAAAACTAGTATCCTACAGCATCATATTCGTGCTTCTTACTGCAGCTATTGCTCCAAACAATCGTTTTTTTGAGATTGCCAAAAATATAGAGATTTATGCAGCCTTGTTTAAAACTGTAAATGAATTTTATGTAGATGAGGTAAACCCAAATCAACTACTAAACACATCGGTAAAATCGATGTTGGGAGAACTAGACCCCTATACAGTATATATTTCTGAAGACAAAATTGAAGATTATAGAACAATGAGTACTGGCCAATATGGTGGAATTGGTGCTTCTACAGTGCGTATCGATAAGAAAATTTACATTTCGACTGTGGTGCAAAAGGGGCCAGCCAGTATGGCCGGCATTGAAGTTGGCGATGAAGTAATTTCGGCTTCGGGAATATCTGTATTAAACAAATCAAATGAAGAACTGAACCAATTGGTTAGAGGTCAGGCTAAGACTTCACTTGTACTAGGAATTAGAAAAAATGGGAGCGAAAATATAGTTAATGTTAGTGTTTTACGTGACAAAATTATCATTAAAAATGTGCCTTACTTTGGGCTTTTGGACGATAATGTTGGTTACATAAAATTTGCTCAATTTACAGAAAATGGAGGAAAAAATGTTGAGAAAGCAGTAAAAGACCTTAAAAAGGGTGGTGCTACTTCATTGATTATAGATTTACGTAGTAATCCTGGTGGCCTGTTACATGAGGCAGTAAATATTTGTAATTTGTTTATTCCTAAGGGTAAATTAGTAGTAGAAACTAAAGGCAAACGACCAGAAAATTCAACTCAATTTAAAACATTAAATCAGCCAATGGATTTGTCCATTCCTGTTGTGGTATTAGTTAATAGCTCAAGTGCTTCAGCTTCAGAAATTGTTGCTGGCACACTTCAAGATTATGACCGAGCAGTGATAATCGGGCAAAAATCTTATGGAAAAGGGCTTGTCCAAAACGTAAGACCTCTTACCTATAATGCGCAATTAAAAGTAACAATAGCAAAGTATTACACCCCTAGTGGAAGATGTATTCAGGCCTTAGATTACACACATAGGAACAAAGATGGAAGTGTGGGTAAAATAGCCGATTCTTTAAAGACAGCATATCATACAACCATTGGGAGAACAGTTTATGATGGCGGTGGTGTTGATCCTGACATTCTAGTAGCAGCACAAAGGTGGTCTCCTTTCGTTGTTAAGCTAATTCAAGAGGGTAAAATATACCTGTATGCCAATAAATTTAAACTAATTAACGAAGCTATCCTCTCTCCATCAAATTTTGAACTATCTGATACACAATTTAGTAATTTTGTTAAGTGGGCACAGCAGCAAGAGTTTAATTTTAAGAGTAGGTTAGAGCTGGATGTAGAAAACATTGAAAAACAATCATTGAAACATAGCTCCTCCTCTGAACTATTTGCATCCACCTTGAAGCATATAAAGAGTGAAGTCCACGCCCCTTTAGGAGCCCAGCTTTATAAAGAGAAAGAACTCCTAAAAAACATTTTAGAAGCTGAAATTGCAATTCGTTATTATGACGAAGCTGGGGGAATTGAAACATCGTTGGCAGACGACAAGGAAATTAAACTAGCCATTGATTTGTTGGCAAGCCCTACGAAGTACAAATCTATCCTTTCGGATATTAATTAGTTTTGTGATACAAAATTACTATCATCCGAGTAATTAAAATTTGACCTAAAAAAGGTAGTTTATGAT
>CAZZML010000078.1:0-10237 GCA_964654735.1 uncultured Roseivirgaceae bacterium
ATATTATTTAGAGCTGTTTTAGTAATAATTACACTTCACACTGTTATTCCACATCCTCATTCAGACAAATTAACGAAAAAGGAGCATTTTGAACTTCATAAAAAGTCAAATTCATTAATTGGAATTATAAGACTCGCTTTTCACGAGAGTGATGATGAGAATTTAGACAATCTCATTTTTGTCAAATATGAAAGTGTTAAGAAAACCGATTCCAAACACCAGTATCCAAAAGTTTCCATATTCGATAACACAACTTCAATAGTTGGAAAAATAGTCGCGATAAAAATAGTAAAATGGAATACCAATAATTTTAACAAATTACTTTTTGTTAAACTGAATGGGTTAAGAGGTCCGCCTTTATTAACTTAATCATTCGGGAAATTATAAATATAATAATAACAAAAAATAAAATTTAAAATTATGGATGCGACACATCTTCATTTAGTACTAACACATTTCCCAATTGTGGGAACAATAATCGGAATTGGAATTTTGGCTTATGGTCAATATTCAAAAAATGACGATATAAAAAAAGTAGCATTAGTGACCTTTATACTAATGGCAATTTTGACAATACCTGTTTTTCTAACAGGAGAAGAAGCAGAAGAAACCGTTGAGCATATCGCAGGTGTTTCGGAACAATTAATTGAAAATCACGAAGAACTTGCCGAAAAAGCAATATGGTTAATGGGACTTTTAGGGGTTTTATCACTTATTAATTTCTTTGCAATTATTAAGAAGTTGTCATTTGCCAAAACGATAGGTTTAGTTACTCTGATTGTTTCAATAGGAACATTTGGACTTTTTGCAAAAGTTGGAGGTACAGGTGGTGAAATTAGACATTCTGAAATAAGAACAACTAATGTAAATAATGACAATGGAATATTTAACAGTGGTGAAAATGATGAACACGGTGGTGACGATTAAATAATCACTGCTACCAACACTGTATAAACGTAATAGCGGTTTAGTGCTAAATTCAAAGTTCATATCTTTGATTAAAGTTAGAGATAAATTGAAAATTTTGTTTCACTAAATCCGCTACTACGCTTATACTAACCGTTACACATATCGTATTTTTAAACATAAAGCCTGAGTTAACCCTTTAAGTTGGTATTATTTAGGCGCTCCTTGAGCGCCTTTTTTATGTATAATTTATATAACTTTTTTAGAAACATAAATTACATACAGTTACTTTTGACGTAATTTTGTAATTAAAGCTATAAAGCAAAAATTATGCAAAAAATTATTGTCTTCATACTTGTTCTTTTTTTTATGGTTATGTCATCTTCGTATGCACAGCAGCCTGTAACAAAAATGCAATCTCTTTACCTCTATAATTTTATTAAGAACATAAAATGGAGTAATGTTGAAGACAAATACATAGTGGGTGTTTTTGGAGACAAAAGTACTGTAGCTGAAATAAATGATGTTATTGGCATCCGAAAATTTAATAATAAGGATATAGAAGTAATAAAAGTATCTTCAGCTACTGAAGCAGCTAAGTGCCAAATTGTGTTTGTCAGTTCTCGTTTTAAATCCACACTAAAGCAATTGAATACACCTAGCGTTCTTAAAAATACTTTGGTTGTATCTGAAGAAGGTGGAATAAATAATGGGGCATCAATCGCCTTTATATTAGAAAACTCTAAGCTTAAGTTTAAAATAAACGAACCTGTTTGCAAGGCCTCTGGATTGCAAATTAGTGCCACTCTTCTATCGTTGAGCCAATAGCAAAACAACCCATTCTAACTCAATATTCTACAGCTAAGTACTTAGGCTGAATACAATTATATTTAGGAGTAAAACATTACTTTTTCTATTCCACCTTTGTATTATCAGTAAACCAAAAATATAATACAATGAAAAAGTTAGCAGCGTTATTCGCTCTTGTAGCATTGGTGTTTTCCAGCAATGTGTACGCCCAAACATCCATCACAAAAATTCAATCTCTTTACATTTATAATTTTATCAAAAACATTCAATGGCAAAATGTTTCAGATGGATACATTATTGGAGTAATGGCCAATACTGATGTAGTAGAAGAAATTAATAGCATTTTAACCCGCATTATTCATCAGGATTCTATTCCAAGCCCTAATGAATAATGCGGGTTAAGTATTCGTAAGTTTAATAATAAAAGTATTCAAGTAAAAAAATTAGCTCTGCATCCCAAGCTTCGAATTGTCATATCGTTTTTGTAAGTGCTAAATACGCCTCTCAAGTTAAAAAAATAAAGGAGGGAGCAAACCTTAAAAACACTTTAGTGGTTTCCGAAAGAGGGCAAATTAATAATGGAGCTTCTATTTCTTTTGTGTTGGAAAACTCTATGCTAAAGTTTAAAATAAATCCGCTTGTACAGCGTCTGGTTTGCAAGTAAGCAAAAGTTTAATGTCACTGGGAGTATAGCTCTAACAACTGTAAATTATTAAAGCGCTCTTTGAATGTTTTTTTTATGATAAACCCTTAATAACTACTTGTTTTGAGTTAAAATCGAACTGGTCTCCAAGCTTCTTTTCGATTAACATTTTACCTAAAGGAGAAACTGCTGACAATACAAACACGTCTCTTGTTGCGATGGAAACTTTACTCAAACTTACACTCACAAAAAAATCCCCAATCGAAGTAGAAACTAAACTACCAATGCCAACTTTAACATTCTTTTGAGTTGGTTTAATACTACTTAATACTTTTTTGAGTTTCGAAGCTTCTTGGAGTTGCTCACTAGCTTTACGCATTTCCAGTGCCATCATCTCCCGACTGGTTTCGTATTTATCACCCATGCTGCTTTTGGCATCTTGATTAGCCGCCTGTTGAGCTTCTCTAATTAATTTTTTAGCAAGTTCAATTCGCTCCTCAACTAATTGCTGGCATTTTGCAAGAAGCTCTTCTTTAAAAGTCATTATTTTTTTTGAGCTTTAGCCCAACTGTCTCTTAACGTAATGGTTCTATTAAACACCAATTCATCATTAGAACTATCCTCATCTACCGTAAAATAACCTTGGCGTTCAAACTGAACTGTATCTCCTTGTTTAAGATTAGCAACCGAAGGTTCAATTTTAGCTCCTTTTACAATCGAGAAAGATTCAGGGTTTAATGAATCAGTAATACTTTCGGAACTAGCTGGGTTTTCGTCTAAGAACAGCCGATCGTATAACCTAATTTCTGCATCTACTGCTTCGTTGGCACTTACCCAACTTAACGTACCTTTTACTTTTTTGCCAGAAGTGTCTTGCCCACTTCTGGTATCTGGGAAGTAGTTTGCCTTTATAAGGGTAATATTCCCCTCGGCATCTTTCTCATAACCTGTGCATTTTATGATATAGGCATATTTAAGTCGCACCTCTCTATCGGGCCCCAATCTAAAGAATTTTTTAGGAGAGGGAGGGTTTTCCATAAAGTCAGAACGATCGATGTACAACTCTTTGCTAAAAGGCATTTCGCGTTTACCGGCAGTTTCGTCCTCAGGGTTATTCACTGCTTGCATCATATCTACTTTACCTTCCGGGTAATTTTCAATTACAAGCTTAACAGGGTTAAGTACACCAAACACACGGTTAGCTGTTTTGTTTAATTCCTCCCGAATTGAGAACTCGAGCAAAGCCACATCAATAATATTATTCCGTTTAGCCACACCCACTTTTTGGGCAAAGTTAACAATGCCCTTTGGTGGAAATCCTCTTCTTCGCATAGCCACTAATGTAGGCATCCGAGGATCGTCCCAACCAGTTACGTGCCCGTCTTCTACCAATTTTAATAGCTTACGTTTGCTGGTAATGGTATAACTTAAATTAAGTCTTGCAAATTCAATCTGGCGCGAAGGGTAGATTCCTAACTGCTTAATAAACCATTCGTATAAAGGACGGTGGTTTTCAAACTCTAATGTACATAATGAGTGAGTGACATGCTCTATCGAATCTGACTGGCCATGGGCAAAATCGTACATTGGGTACACATGCCATTCTGTACCTGTTCTGTGGTGAGCTTCATTTTTAATTCGATAGAGAGCAGGGTCACGCATAAGCATATTGGGAGAAGCCAAATCAATCTTTGCTCTGAGTACTTTGGTACCCTCGGCATGTTTTCCTTCCTTCATTTCTTCGAATAAACGTAGGTTTTCATCAATGGGTCTATCCCTATAAGGGCTAGGTTTAGATGGTATTGAAGGCGTGCCCCTATTGGCCGACATCTCTTCTGCTGTTTGGTCATCTACATAGGCCTTGCCATCCTTTATAAGTTGAACGGCCCACTCATAGAGTTGCCCAAAATAATTGGAAGTGTATAGAGTTTCGCCCCATTCATAGCCCAACCATTTTATATCTGCCTTAATGCCATTAACATAATCTACTTTTTCCTTTTCAGGGTTAGTATCATCGAACCGAAGATTGCAGTTGCCATTATATTTTTTGGCCATTTCGAAATTAACCACAATGGCTTTGGCATGGCCAATATGTAAATAACCGTTTGGTTCTGGCGGAAACCTGGTTTGAATTTTATCGTGCTTTCCCGATTTTAAATCGTCTTCGACAAACTGTTCAATAAAATTTAAACTTGGTTTATTTTCTTCGCTATTCATAAATTAATCAATTATCCGATAGGATTAAATTAAGACACAAAATAAAGGCTATTTTATGACAAGGAGATAACGTTGCTGGCTAGATTTTTATAAAATATAAAGGACACCTCTATTAATTGATTATGTCCTCTGCAAGCAATTAATAGAGGTGTCCTAAAGTGAAGCAAGAGCTAAAAATCATCTTCACCATCGTCTTCCTCTTCTTTGGCAGGAGGGTTAGAGGGTTTATCAGGTGTTGGTTGTTGAGCCTTCTCTTTTTTAGGCTTCACTTTTTTCTCCTTGGGCTGTTTTGGCTGTTTTTCTTTCTTATTAAATAGCCCTTTCTTTTCAGGTTCTTCTTCTAAACTCTCCTCATCTTGTTGAGTGGAAGCATCTTCGGTATTTTGATCAGCAACTGTTTTATCTTTCTTTTTAAATAGGTTCTTGAAGAAACCAAAGAAACCAACTTTCTCCACTTTTTCTTCGGTAGCATTATCAGTTTCATCTTTCTCTCCTTCTAACTCATCTTTCCAAACCAGTTTATCTCTAAAATACCAGTTATAATACTTTTGATCTGCCCCATAACGAAACGTTTGTGCGGCCATTCTTGCACTATCTAAAGCCGTACTGTCTACAATATCAGTTTCAGCATACATCATTACATCACCAGCAAATAATAGCGAGTCTGAGATTACTGGGTAAATCACTTCCATATCAACTGTTCGTATTTCTCTATTTCTTACCCAGTCTTCATCTACATAAGCAAACAGGCTTGTTTTGGCAACTAGTCCATTTTTATCCAATAAGGAGTAAAACACATCTCTACGAGGAAGTGAATCCAAAGCAAAGTACGTAAATTGATTTTTTTGAGCAGTTTCGTCTATTAAAAAATAACTTTGATAGGCAGGGCATATCATATCAGCCTTGCAACCAGCCAATAAAACACATACCATTAGTATATAAAAAGAATTGAGTATTCTCATTTAATAAAACCTCGCCTTTTATGGCAAACGGCAAAAATACGTTGTTTATTTTAATTTTTGTACTAATACGTAATTCTATGGGAGTTAAGCTCTCAATTATCACTTAAAATTGAACTTCAGGAGCCTTTTCACTTCCTTCGGTCGCCTCAAATGGTGGTCGTCTCTCAAAGTCAAACATACCTGCAAACATAGAGGTTGGAAACCTTCGAATATAGATATTATAGTCTTTGGCTATTTCATTATACCTCCTTCGTTCTACCGCTATTCTATTTTCGGTACCTTCTAACTGAGCTTGCAATTCTAAAAAGTTTTGATTTGCTTTTAAATCTGGGTAGCGTTCAGAAACTGCCAATAATTTAGAGAGTGCAGAGGTTATTCCGCTCTGTGCTGCTTGGTATTGCTGAATCATTGCTGGCGTTAGGTTAGAAGCATCAATTTTAATGCTGGTAGCAGCCGCTCTTGCTTTTATTACACTCTCTAAGGTTTCTTTTTCATGCGATGCATATCCTTTAACTGTATTCACCAAATTAGGTATTAAATCAGCTCTACGTTGGTACTGAGTTTCAACATTAGCCCATTGGGTAACCACCGATTCGTCTTTATCTACCATGGTGTTGTATTTTGACATGGCTACAAAGCCTAGTACCACCACAACTGCTAAAATTATCCAAACTGACTTATTCATGTTTATATTTTTAGCAAGTTTAGTATTATTACAATTAAATGAGCATACAAATCCAAAAAATACTACTCTCTTTTACACTTGTACTATTGGCTAACATTGGTTTCTCACAAGAAAACCAACCATTGCCAACCCTAAATGCACGTGTTACAGACCTAACTTCAACACTTTCGAGTTCAGAAATTAGTAGCCTAGAAAGCTCCTTGGCTCATTTCGAAAAATTAAAGGGAAGCCAAATTGTTGTTCTAATCATTCCTACCACCAACTCTGAGTCTATTGAACAATATGGCATTCGATTGGCAGAGGAGTGGAAAATTGGTCGAAAAGATGTTGATGACGGTGTTATTTTAATCGTAGCTAAGAATGACCGAAAGCTACGTATTGAAGTTGGGTATGGACTTGAAGGAGCCATTCCTGATATATACGCCAAGCGCATTATCGAAAATGTGATTGTACCAGACTTTCGTCAAGGGCAATTTTACGAAGGAATTATAGATGGCACTAATGCTATTATGAGCTTAATTAATAAAGAAGAATTACCCGCAGTAACCAGTAAAGTTGAATCTATTAGTGAAGCACAAAACAATCTTTTTACTTTCGGCTTTATTATTTTAATCATTGTCGGTTTCGTTATAAAGGCTCTTGTTAAAAGCAGTAAAATTAAGTTATCCATTGCTGTAGTATTTGCTTTGGTAATAGGGCTATTTGTAGGGTCAATTTTATTTGGAGTGGTTGGGTTTATTTCTTCTGGCATCTTTTTCTTTAGTAGTTCTAGTGGGAGAAGCAGTGGAGGTCGTTATTATTCAGGAGGTGGTTTTAGTGGAGGAAGTAGCTTTGGTGGTGGAGGTTTTTCTGGCGGTGGCGGAAGTTTTGGAGGAGGTGGAGCCTCTGGAGGATGGTAGTGTTCGAATTATCAATGGTCAATTTCCAATGAACAATGAGCAATGAGCAATTAAGAAAATCCAGATAACATTAAATAGAATAATATGTCTAAAAGTATATTTACAAATAACGATAAGGAGCAAATTAAGGAAGCTATAGCTGGCCTCGAAAAAGAATCTTCGGGCGAGTTAGTACTTTATTATGCCAAAAACAGTGATGATTATATAAATGCCAATTGGAAATTTAGTGGAGTTATCGCACTTGTGTTTTCCATTATCATCATTGGCTTATCTTATGTTTGGCTCTTGCCTGCTTATTTTACTCCTATTGTTATGGGTGTTACTATTTTAAGTTCTATGATATTTGGATACTTAATTGCCTACTTCTTTCCTTTTTTACGTTATTCAGTAACCAGCGAAAATATCGTTTCGCAGCGAGTACTAACCAAAGCGAAAGATGTGTTTTTACAAGAGGAAGTATTTAATACGATGGACAGAACAGGAATTTTAATTTACATAAGTGCCTTGGAACACCAAGTGGTAGTACTTGGTGATAGTGGTATTAATGCTAAAATAGAACCAACCGATTGGGAGCATGTGGTACAGCTTGTGGTGGATGGCATTAAATCTAACCAAATGATTTTTGGTATTATTGAGGCCATTGATGCTTGTAAAAAACTGCTATTAGACAATGGGTTTGTGATTAAACCAGGTGATACCAATGAGCTTCACGATTCGATAAGAATTGAGGAATAATGATGAGTTCTGTATAGAATTGTTACAAGCGCAGAGACAAATTAAAATTTAATATGCAAGAAAATAATGACAATAAAAAGTATCAGACTGCTTGTATTTTGTGCAGTATTAATTGCGGAATTACTATTGAAGTTGACAATCAACAATTTTTAAAAATAAAAGGAGATGAATTTAATCCTAAATCTGAGGGTTATATTTGTCAGAAGGCAGCACAATTAAATTTTTATCAAAATCATTTAGGACGTTTAACACAACCATTATCTAAAAATCAAGATAATAGGCATACTGCAATATCGTGGGATAAAGCAATAAAAGAAGTTGCTGATAAATTAAATGCTATTCGTAAGGCTTATGGAAACCATTCTATTGCTTATTATGGTGGTGGCGGTCAAGGTAATCATTTATGCCAAATTTATAGTTCTTCTTTCCGAGAAACAATTGGTATTCAATATTTATATACTGCATTAGCACAAGAAAAAACAGGCGATTTTTGGGTTAATGGAAAACTTTTTGGAAAACAATCTTGTCATATATCTGAAGATATTGAAAATGCAGATTACGTCTTGTTTATAGGTACAAACCCATTTCAATCACACGGATTTCCCCGCTCAAGAAAAGTTTTAAGCGAAATTGTTAAAGATCCAAACAGAAAAATGGTCGTTATTGACCCAAGAAAAACCAAAACAGCAGAAAAAGCAGATTATCATCTACAACTTAGACCAGGAACAGATGCTTTTCTTTTGTCTGCAATGATCGCAATTATTATTAAGGAAAAATTAGTAGATATAGATTTTATTAATGAACACACCATAGATTTTGAAAAAATTAAAAAACACTTCAAAAATCTATCTATCAAGGAATATATTGAAAAAGCAGGTTTAGATTATGAAATAGTAAAAAAGATTACTACCGATTTTGCTAAATCAAAAAAGGCCTGTGTTAGAGTAGATTTAGGCATACAACAAAGTATTCATAGTACACTAAATTCGTATTTAGAAAAGTTGCTTTTTATAATTACTGGTAACTTTGGTAGGAAAGGAACTAATAATATACATACACAACTTGTACCTATTGTTGGTCATTCCAATGAGCCTGAGAATGGCGGGAAAACAACAAAAATTACAGGTATGAGAGAAATAAGTAATTTTTTTCCGCCAAATATTTTACCTGCCGAAATTGATAACGAGCATCCTGACAGAATTCGTGCTTTAATTGTCGATAGTAGTAATCCAATACTGACTGCCGCTGATAGTAAAGCATATATAAAAGCATTTGAAAAATTAGATTTACTTGTAGTAATTGATATTGCAAATACTGAAACTGCAAAAATGGCTGATTATGTGCTACCAGCACAATCACAATTTGAAAAATGGGAAGCATCTTTTTTTACACTTGATTTTCCAACAAATTATTTTCAATTAAGAAACCCATTAGTAAAACCAGTTGGTAATACATTAAGTGAACCTGAAATTTATAAGCGTATTTTAATCGCAATGGTTTTATTCCCTAAGAGATTACCTTTTTTGCAATTTACCGCAAAAATTCATTCTCGCTTTCCATCATTTGCCATATTTCCGATTTCATTAAAAATATATTTAACATTATTCCCAAAATTTAAAAAAAGTATTTTAATCGTTTTGTATGAAACTATTGGAAAAACTCTAAAAGACGGTGCAAAAAATGCGGCAATGCTTTGGGGAGTTTCTCATTTATATGCTCGGAAATATAGGAAAGCAGTTTTACGAACAGGTTTAAAAGGCAAGGGTTTTAGACTGGGAGAAGCACTTTTCTACAAAATATTGGAAAGTAAATCTGGTTTAGAGATTAGCAAACATAATTTTAATGAAGTTTGGAAACTTCTTAAAACCAAAGATAAAAAAATTCATTTACATATCCCTGAAATGATTACAGCATTAAATGATTTAAAAACGGAACAAATAAAAACGGATGATTATCCTTTTATTCTAGCAGCAGGCGAACGTAGATTGTATAATGCTAATCAAATATATAGAGATCCTAATTGGCGTAAAAAGGATATGGAAGGTGCTTTAAGAATTCATTCAGCGGATGCTCTTAAAATAGGTTTGATAGATGAAAAATATGCCTTAGTAAAGTCTAAAACACATCAAATAAAAGTAAAAGTTACTTATGATAATGCTATGCATTTAGGGTTTGTTTCTCTTCCTCACGGTTATGGGTTTGATTATGTTGATGCTGAAAACCCAACTATCGTTAAGCAAAATGGACCAAAAATAAATTTATTAACTTCTTCTAATAATTGTGACCCAATAACTAAAACCCCATATCATAAATATGTTCCTGTTAGCATAGAAGCTATCCTAAATTAAGTTTGTCGGGGTTAATAATCTCCTTCCCTTAA
>CAZZML010000079.1:0-10217 GCA_964654735.1 uncultured Roseivirgaceae bacterium
GTTCGTTGCGAGAAGAAGGCATAGAAGTTACTCTTATAAATTCCAACCCTGCCACTATAATGACCGACAAGGTGACGGCCGACAATATTTATTTGTTACCGCTAACCAAAAAATCGATTATTGAGATTCTAAAAAAACATGACATTGATGCAGTACTCCCCACTATGGGAGGGCAAACAGCATTAAACCTTGCCATCGATTGCGAAAAAGCAGGCATTTGGGATATATTTAATGTAAGGGTAATTGGGGTTGATTTTGAAGCCATAGAAACAACAGAAAATCGCGAAAAGTTTAGACAAAAAATGATTGAGCTAAACATAGGTGTGTGTAAAGGCAATACGGCTTCTTCCTTTTTGCAAGGAAAAGAAATTGCTCAGGAAATTGGTTTCCCATTGGTAATTAGACCATCCTATACGTTAGGAGGAACAGGAGGGGGGTTTGTAAATACCCCTGAAGAGTTTGAACAAGCCTTGTCAAACGGCCTTCACGCATCGCCCATTCATGAAGTACTTATTGAGCAAAGTATTTTAGGTTGGAAAGAATACGAACTAGAGTTATTAAGAGATGGTATTGGCAATATTATTATAATTTGTTCTATTGAAAACCTGGACCCAATGGGTGTGCATACAGGCGATTCGGTTACAGTGGCTCCTGCCATGACATTACCAGATACTGTTTATCAACAACTTCGTGATTTGGCCAAAAAAATGATGGATGGGATTGGGCAGTTTGCAGGAGGGTGTAATGTGCAATTTTCTGTTAGTACTGATGATAAGGAAATCATCGGCATCGAAATCAATCCAAGAGTTTCTCGCTCTTCAGCTTTGGCTTCAAAGGCAACGGGCTACCCCATTGCCAAGGTAGCAGCTAAGCTTGCTATTGGGTATAATTTAGATGAACTTAATAATCAAATTACAAAAACCACTTCTGCGTTTTTTGAGCCTGCCATAGATTATGTAATTGTAAAAATACCTCGTTGGAATTTCGATAAATTTGAAGGCTGTGATCGTCACTTAGGTTTACAAATGAAATCGGTTGGAGAGGTTATGGGCATAGGTCGTAATTTTCAGGAAGCACTTCAAAAGGCAGCCCAATCGTTAGAAATAAATAGAAATGGATTGGGTGCCGATGGGCGAGAGCTAAAAAACCAACAAGAAATTTTAGAAAGTCTGGAACACCCAAGCTGGAACAGGCTTTTCCATGTATATGATGCGTTTAAATTAGGCATATCACTTTCTACTATACATAAACTATCGAGGATTGATAGGTGGTTTTTAATTCAGATAGAAGAACTTATTGTATTAGAAAAAGAGATAGAGGAATATTCCTTAGAAACTTTACCTATCGACCTATTTCGTGCTGCTAAAGAAAAGGGCTATTCTGATAGACAGCTAGGCCATCTAGTAAAAGAACTTGAGTCTAACGTATATAAAAAGAGAAAAGAGTTAGGTATTAATAGGGTATTTAAAATGGTGGATACCTGTGCCGCAGAATTTTCGGCAAATACGCCTTATTACTACTCTACCTTTGATAGCGAAAATGAAGTTATAATATCTGATAAAAAGAAAATTGTAGTATTAGGTTCTGGCCCTAATCGAATAGGGCAAGGCATTGAGTTTGACTACTCTTGTGTACACGGTGTGCTAGCGGCTAAAGAATGTGGTTACGAAACCATAATGATTAACTGTAACCCCGAAACAGTTTCAACCGATTTTGATGTGGCCGACAAGCTGTACTTCGAGCCTGTATTTTGGGAGCATATTTATGAAATTATTGAACAAGAAAAACCAATTGGTGTTATTGTTCAACTGGGTGGTCAAACAGCTTTAAAGCTAGCTGAGAAATTAGAAAAATATGGAATTCCTATTATAGGAACCTCATTCAAAGCCTTAGATTTAGCCGAAGATAGAGGCAGTTTTTCTGAGCTTTTAAAAGAAAACGGTATCCCTTATCCAGATTTTGGTGTGGTAGAAGATGCCGAAGAAGCGTTGGTGCTTTCTAAAAAGCTAAACTTTCCTCTGCTCGTAAGGCCATCGTATGTACTTGGTGGGCAGGGCATGAAAATCGTAATTAACGAAAAGGAACTGGAAGAGCATATTGTGGATATAATGAAAAAAATGCCTAATAATAAGGTGTTGCTAGATCATTATTTAGATGGAGCCATCGAAGCCGAAGCAGATGCAATTTGCGATGGAGAAGATGTGTATATTATTGGAATAATGCAGCATATTGAGCCTGCTGGCATTCATTCTGGTGACTCTTATGCGGTTTTGCCCCCTTATAACCTTGGTGATTTTATAATTCGACAAATTGAAGCTTATACTAAAAAAATTGCGCTTTCGCTAAAAACGGTAGGGCTTATCAACATTCAGTTTGCCATTAAAAATGATAAGGTTTACATTATTGAAGCCAACCCTAGGGCATCTAGAACAGTGCCTTTTATTTGTAAGGCCTATGACGAACCTTATGTAAATTATGCAACCAAGGTAATGCTTGGTGAGCTAAAAGTGAAAGACATAAAGTTTAACCCTACCAAAAAAGGGTACGCTATTAAAGAGCCTGTCTTTTCGTTTGATAAGTTCCCGAATGTAGATAAAAATTTGGGGCCGGAGATGAAATCAACCGGAGAATCTATTTATTTTATTGATGATTTAATGGACGACTATTTCCTCAACATTTATTCGGAACGAAACCTCTATTTAAGCAAGTAGTATGTTAAAGTTTTTTGCGATACTGGTTCTGCTATATTTCTTTTTCCGCTCAGTGGGGTATGTTATACGTTTGATTTTAGGAGGAAGTGCACAAGCTCGTACACAAAACCCATACAGCAGGCAAGGGCAACAAAGAACTAAACGAGAAGGGTTACATGTTGACTCAGCTCCTAATCATCAAAAACAAAAGAAGGACTTTAAAGGGGGAGACTATGTAGATTATGAAGAAGTAGAATAAGAAATTAGCATACTCGGTCTAGCATTGCTTTGTTCTGGGTATTGTCAGTGCAATTAGCCCAATGGCAATTATACTAGCTCCCATCATTAACATAAAATACCCGTTCCACCCATAGTTTTCTATTATATAGCCACCTAAAATATTGGCTAAAATGGAGGTGCCTAAAAAATACCCAAACAAGCCTGTTAAACCGGCTGCGGTGCCGGCTGCTTCTTTTTTTACAAGGTCAAGGGCGTGTACTCCAATTAACATTACAGGTCCATAGATTAAAAACCCAATGGAAATTAAACAAATATTGTCTATAAGTGCATGGCCAATCGGGTTTTTCCAATACACAAAAACCGCTACCACAATTAGTGCCATATAAATAATACTTACAGGTGCTCGTTTCCCTTTAAACACTTTATCGCTTAACCAGCCACAAATTAGTGTGCCCGGTATGGCAGCAATTTCGTACATAGAATATGCCCAACTACTTTCCGATTCGGTAAAACCTTTTACCTCTATAAGATAAGTTGGAGCCCAATCTTGGATACCATACCTAACCAGATACACAAATGCATTGGCAAAAGCAATTGACCACAAAAGCTTATTGGGTAAAATATGTTTAATAAAAATCTCCTTTGCTGTAACTCCTTTTTCCTCTTCTTTTGTTTTGGATTTGTCGTTTTCAGGGTAGTCTCTTTTCCACTCTTCTATAGTAGGGAGCCCAACAGAAACAGGCCTGTCTTTAAGCAATAAAAAAATAATAATAGCAACAATAATGGCAATCATACCCGGGAAATAAAACTTAGCATGCCAGTCGGAAAACAATTCTACTCCCCAAATGGCTAAAATGGGCATTAGTGCGCCTCCAATATTGTGCGCTATATTCCAAACAGACATTTTGGTGCCTCTTTCTGTTAAAGAAAACCAGTACACCATGGTTCTTCCCGAAGGAGGCCAACCCATGCCTTGAAACCAGCCGTTTAAAAATAACAACGCTGACATAATTAAGATAGAGCTTGTTGCAAACGGAAACACTCCCATCACTATCATAACCACAGCAGAAAGCAGTAGGCCAAGTGGCATAAAATACTTTACATTGCTTCGGTCGGAAACATTGCCCATAAGAAATTTACTTACCCCGTATGAAATGGCTAAAAAAGACAAGGCAAAACCAAGTTCCGTTTTTGTAAACCCAAGTTGGATGAGGTCTGGAATGGCCAGGGCAAAATTTTTGCGGATAAAGTAATACCCTGCATACCCCACAAAAATGCCCATAAATACTTGCCAGCGGTACCAGTTATAGGTTTGGTCAATTTTGTCCTCTGGTATTCTGGGAATAGGACTGGGTGCCTTCAAAAAGTTTAACATTAAAATAAAGTTGCTCGATCTTTTGTCCAATAATAGAAAAGAAAACTCGACTTAGCCTAAAAAATAGCAATTTATAGGCATACAAAAGATTGCCCCGCACCTGAAAATAGCTAGAACGCTGTATCTGAAACACGCATATTATCAGCATACATCACACATCCTTCGGGCGTAGCAGAAACTCCAAATTCTAGAATATCCTGAATGGCATTGGGGAGGGGAAGCGAAATACCCATAGCCGAAATAAGCTGTTCTCCATTTTGCCATAATTCAATTATACCATCCTCATTACTGCCGTATTTTAAATGCACTTTAACTGTAAACCACTCTCCTGTAGGAACAGTGACGTTTGTTTGATTATCATAATTAATTTTAGTTCCAAACTTGTTTTCTATTTCAAGCTTACCACTTCTCAGCACTATTCTTGGCCCGGGTGATTGATCAAAATAGCCACTTTCAAAATCTACTAAGCTAAAAGGCATACCGCTTTCAATATAAAAGTCTGCTTGAAACCAAAAGTGAGAACCTTGCACATAATAGTTTAATTGTGATGAGATGGATGCTTTGGCAGTTACCATATTTGCAGAAGGAGCCACACTCGTAAACTTGAGGGTTGCATTATTGGGGTTTGTTGGATCGGGAGCAATATCTATTCTATTATCTATAAAATCGCAAGTGCCATCCAAAATACATTGTCGTAAAGCCACATAATCATCTACGGTAGGAGCAGCTGGGCTTTGCAAGGTAAAAGTTGTCCAATACAAATCGGTATCATTAGGAGAAGAAACAAACAAATCGATAAATGTTGCTGCCGACTCAAAGTCTTCTATATAAGTATTTTTGATAGGAAATAATTCAGACCCTGCTACCAAAAAAGTATCAGTAGCAGTAATCTGGTAACTATTCTCTATTGCCGCAGGGTCAAAATATTGAAATTCAAATTGGCAGTTTCCTTCTCGCTCAGAATACAGTTCACCATTTTCATAGATATACACATCAAACCCCTCATCAGAGGTGTAAGTTTCAAGCAAGTTTTCTTGAGAACATGTAGCAGGAGCTTCTTCTTGCTTACAGTTAACAAGTATAATGGTTGAAAGCAGCAGAATAATCGAAATTTTATTCATAAAATTAGTTTTGAGAAGATTCTCAATGTTTTCAATTGCCAAATATACTGCTTTGGGCTAGGGGCTCAAACCCAACATATTAAGAACTAATAGACATTCTATCTTTGTATTTGAACTCTCCCTTATTTTGTTAATCTTTATGGAATGAGAAAACAAGCCACCTTCACCCTCCTATTAACCCTAGTTTTATCAGTTTCATTTGCCCAAACGCCAACCTTTACAAGGCAAGATAGTATTCGTGGTTCCATAACCCCCGAACGCTCGTGGTGGGATTTAACTTATTACCATCTTCAAATAAAGGTAGATATTGAAAACAGATCTTTTCAAGGCCAAAATGCTATACATTATACAGTGCTGGAGGCAGGAGAACGAATGCAAGTGGATTTACAACCTCCACTTAAAATCACTAAGGTGGTGCAAGGAAAGGAAGAATTAACTTTTACCCAAGATGGCAATGCTTATTATGTGAGCTTTAAGAATCCTCAAAAAGTGGGCGACAAAAATAGTATTGAAGTTTATTATGAAGGAACCCCACAAGTAAGTATTCGCCCACCTTGGAGTGGGGGTGTAACATGGAGCAAAGATGCCAATGGCAACGATTTTATTGCTACCAGTTGCCAAGGCGATGGTGCCAGTTTGTGGTGGCCATGTAAAGACCATATGTATGATGAAGTAGATAGCATGCTTATCAGCATTACAGTAGCAAAGCACTTAACCAATGTGTCTAATGGGCGGCTACGAAGCATTATTAAAAACAAAGACAAAACCCGCACCTTTAATTGGTTTGTAAGCAACCCCATTAATAATTACGGTGTAAATATTAATATTGGTGATTATGTACATTTTTCGGAAGTTTATCAAGGAGAAAACGGCCCATTAGATTGCGATTATTATGTGCTAAAAGATAATTTATCAAAAGCTAAAATACAGTTTAAAGATGCTACTCGCACCCTAGAAGCTTTTGAATATTGGTTTGGCCCTTACCCATTTTATGAAGACAGCTATAAGCTGGTAGAAGTACCCTATTTAGGCATGGAACATCAAAGCTCTGTTACTTATGGAAATGGCTATACCAATGGTTATTTAGGTAGAGACCTTAGCCAAACAGGTTGGGGCTTAAAATGGGATTTCATCATCATTCATGAAAGTGGTCACGAATGGTTTGCCAATAATATTACGTATAAAGACATGGCCGATATGTGGATTCACGAGAGTTTTACAGCCTACTCAGAAAACCTGTTTTTGGATTACCATTATGGCAAAGAGGCGAGTGCGGAATACGTAATTGGCACCCGGAAAAGCATTCAAAACGATGCCCCAATAATAGGGTCTTATGAGGTTAATAAATCAGGCTCGAGCGATATGTATTATAAAGGAGCCAATATGCTCCATACCTTGCGCCAATTGGTTGAAGATGATACACTTTGGAGAGAAATTTTGAGAGGGTTAAACAGGGAGTTTTATCACCAAACCGTTACTACAAAGCAAATTGAAAATTATATCAGCGATAAATCTAGTAAAGATCTATCTGCTTTTTTTAACCAGTATTTACGAGATACTCGCATACCTGTGCTGGAATATGTGATTAAAGGCAATAAACTTCAATACCGCTGGGCGCAAATTGTGCAAGGTTTTGACATGCCCGTTATCGTTTATATCAATGGAAAAAAAGAATGGATTTCCCCTGCTGCTCAATGGAAAATTAAAGAATCAAACGAGGTAATAACAGATGTTAAAGTGGACATTAACTTTTATGTAGCGGAGTTTAATTTGGAGGGGTAGAGCTCTAGCCTGAATAATTCATGAATAATCTATTACGCATTCCAATTGCCAACCATTCATGAATTATTCAGGCTAGACAATAGACTATTTAGGTTCTACCAAAACAGGTTTATTCAAAAACTTAGAGATTTTAGAGGCATCTTCTAATATGGCATTAGCATTGCCATAATCTACCACGTTAAGTCGTTCACCAGAATTAAGTATCAAGTTGATTTCATAACTATAATAACTCGTATCTCTCCCTTTGTCACTCCTGCTTTTCACATACTCTTTTATTACTTGTAACCCATAAATCTCATCGAGTTTGGTAGCCACCTTAAGTTCACTTATATCCGCTACCATTGATGGCGTTTTCTTCCCTTTCCAGAAGAACCCTTCTGTTTTATCAAATACAATCTGGTTTAATGCTGATTTTAGAATAAATACTCCTACAATAGCAAACGCTAATCCAAATAT
The DNA here is from genome assembly GCA_964654735.1 of uncultured Roseivirgaceae bacterium. Classification (GTDB taxonomy): domain Bacteria; phylum Bacteroidota; class Bacteroidia; order Cytophagales; family Cyclobacteriaceae; genus JAKISE01. The sequence continues at coordinate 7,665 of CAZZML010000079.1, forward strand.
AAAAAGGAAAATAGAAAACCCTTCCAGAAAGGAGGTACTTGAAACCCCTAACCCAACTAAAAGAAAAATAGATCCGAAGATAATGCTACCAACACTTGCCTTATACTCTATTCGTTGCGATGAAATCTCAACTAATTTATGAGTTTTAAAATTAGCACCACCACTTTTTAAAGGACTCCAATCAATTTTACTTTCAATATTGCTCAAACTACCTTCCATACATCAACTAAAATACGAATTGTTGATAAAATTTAGCCTAATCATAGGGAGATTCATTAAAAAAAGAGCGGTCAATTTTGTATTTTTGTGGTTCATTTTTTTGATTAATTGAAAAAGCAATAATGTTCGCTTTTTATAAACCACTTTCTTTATGAGCAATTCAACATCTAAAATCGTTTACACCATTACAGACGAAGCCCCTGCTTTAGCAACTTATTCCCTTCTTCCCATCGTAAAAGCATTTACCAAAACAGCAGGTATCGAAATAGAAACAAAAGACATCTCCCTTTCTGGTAGAATTTTATCTCATTTCCCTGAAAAATTAACCGAAGATCAAAAAGTAGAAGATACCTTAACGGGCTTGGGACAGTTAGCTAAAACCCCTGAAGCCAATATTATCAAACTACCTAACATTAGTGCATCTGTACCTCAATTAAACGAAGCCATTAAAGAATTGCAAAACAAAGGCTATAATATTCCTGATTTTCCTGCTGACCCTAAAAATGAAGTTGAAGTTGAAATAAAAGCTCGATATGCTAAAGTGTTGGGTAGTGCGGTAAACCCTGTGCTACGCGAGGGCAACTCCGATCGAAGAGTGGCAGAGGCAGTAAAAGCGTATGCTAAAGCCCACCCTCATTCTATGGGCGAATGGAAATCAGATTCGAAAAGCCATGTGGCATCTATGACCGAAGGTGATTTTTACGAAAGCGAAAAGTCGGTTGTGATTGCCAAAGCAGGTAATGTAAAAATTGCGTTTGTTGATAACTTGGGCAACACGAACGTATTAAAAGCTACTCTACCTTTATTAGAAGGAGAAGTAATTGACAGCTCTGTGATGAGCAGCAAAGCCTTAGATGCTTTTTTTGAAAAAGAAATTAAGGATGCCAAGAATCAAGGGGTGCTTTTATCGCTTCATTTAAAAGCTACCATGATGAAAGTGTCGGATCCCATTATGTTTGGCAAGGCTGTTAATATGTATTACAAAGATGTGTTTGCAAAACACAAAGCTTTATTCGAAAAACTAGGTGTTAACACGAATAACGGGTTGGGTAATGTGTATGCTAAAATTGCTGACTTGCCTCCCGCACAGCAAGAAGAAATTGAGGCCGATATAATGGCGGTGTACGAAACTCAGCCGGAACTTGCCATGGTTAATTCCGATAAAGGAATTACCAACTTGCATGTGCCAAGCGATATAATTATTGATGCTTCTATGCCCGCTGCTATTAGAACATCTGGCAAAATGTGGGGTAAAGACGGGCAGCTTCACGATATGAAAGCCATGATTCCAGATAGATGCTATGCCGGAATATACCAGGCCACTATTGATTTCTGTAAAAAAAATGGTGCTTTTGATGTAACCACCATGGGTAATGTATCTAATGTTGGGTTGATGGCACAAAAAGCAGAAGAATACGGTTCGCACGATAAAACATTTCAAATGGAAGCTGCAGGAACAGTAAAAGTTACAGATGATGAAGGAAATGTGTTAATGGAACATACAGTAGAAGAAGGAGATATTTGGAGAATGTGCCAGACCAAAGACTTACCAATAAAAGATTGGGTAAAACTAGCTATAAACAGAGCTAGAGCTACGGACAACCCTGCCGTTTTTTGGTTAGATAAAAACAGAGCACATGATGCCAACCTTATCAAAAAAGTAAATACTTACTTACCCAACCACGACACTAGTGGGTTAGAAATTAAAATTATGGCTCCGGTAGAGGCCATTAATTATACAATGGACAGAGTAAAAGCAGGAAAAGACACGATTTCGGTAACTGGGAATGTGTTGCGAGATTACCTTACGGATTTGTTTCCAATACTGGAATTAGGCACAAGTGCCAAAATGCTTTCGATAGTTCCCTTACTTGCAGGTGGAGGCTTGTTTGAAACTGGTGCAGGAGGTTCTGCTCCAAAGCACGTACAGCAATTTGAGCAAGAAGGCCATTTACGTTGGGATTCATTAGGTGAGTTTTTAGCCCTTTCGGTTTCAATCGAAGACTTGGCTGAAAAAACCAATAATGCCAAAGCCAAAGTATTGGCTGCAGCGCTAAACTCTGCCAATGGCGAGTTTTTAAAAAATGACAAATCTCCTTCGAGAAAAGTAAATGAGTTGGATAACCGAGGAAGTCATTTTTACCTAGCCATGTATTGGGCACAAGCTTTGGCATCTCAAAATAAAGATGCTGAACTAAAAGCCACTTTTACTCCAATAGCAGAAGCACTCTCATCTAATGAAGCAACTATTTTAGCAGAGCTAATTGAAGCCCAAGGAGCCCCAGTAGATATGGGAGGTTATTATAAACCAGACGAAGCCAAATTAGAAAAAGC
>CAZZML010000080.1:0-10126 GCA_964654735.1 uncultured Roseivirgaceae bacterium
TGTAAATAAAATTACTCCTTTGGTATCAATCAAAAACACTCGCTCAGAAGTAATATGGAATAACGAGTCCCAAAAAGATGAATTTAGCCCATTCTCCTCCTCAATTTCCACCATGCATTGTTCCGCAAACTGTTCCATCCCTAACGTTTAATTTTATTTGGGGGTGCAAAAGTATTGCGTTGCAATTAAGAACTTTGTAGGGTTTTAGTCGTAGAGTTGCTACGCTTGGTCGAGGGCTAAGGTGGCCATTTTTAAAAAATTTTTCTCTCGTTCTTCGGCAGTAGCAATGGCACCTGTTACTAAACTATCGCTTACAGTAAGTATGGCAAGTGCTTCTACATTATGTTTAGCAGCTAGTGCATAGAGGGCTGCAGATTCCATTTCAACAGCTAAAATTCCAAAGTTTGCCCATTTTTCATAATGCTTTGGGTCATCCTGATAAAATATATCGCTTGAAAATATTGACCCCACTTGTACTTTTAACCCATCTTCTTTGGCCGCCTCGTAGGTTTTATACAACAAATCGAAACTTGCGGTTGGTGCATAACTTGCTCCCGGAAAATAATGGTCGTTGATATTAGAATCAGTTGAGGCAGATAGCGCAATAATAATTTCTCCAATATTTAAATCGCTATTATAAGCTCCGCAGGTACCTACCCTAATAAGCCGTTTGGCTCCTAATTGAATAAGTTCGTTTACGTAAATGGCCAGTGAGGGCATTCCCATACCTGTACCTTGAACAGACACCCGATTGCCTTTATACATACCCGTATAACCCAACATCCCTCGCACATTATTATAGCACACGGCATCGGTTAAAAAATTATCAGCAATGGCTTTAGCTCTTAAAGGGTCGCCTGGCAGTAAAACGGTTTCAGCAATGTCGCCTTTGTTGGCAGATATATGAATACTCATACTAGTAGAATTTAGGTCTTTTGTAAAAAAGCCTTGCAAAGATAAAGCAATTTGTCGGTTGGTACTGCTATGCTCGAATCAGAATTAATAATTTTATTAAGGTCTGCTTTTTCTGAGTTAGTAATAAAACTGAAGATGAGAAGCGGAAGGTTGTGCAATATATAAACATGCTCAGCTGAGAGTTTTACTCCTGTAATATCACTTGCTTCCGCTATTTTATCTTTTACAAAAAACACAGGCTCTTCAGCACCATAATCAGCTTTGTTTTTTATAAATAATAAGGCGTAAGCTGGAATCGCCAATAGAAATTTAACCTGGATAAGAGTAATCTTCTCAAGCCATTTCTTGAAATCTTCACCGGCTGTAGGTAATAGGCAGGTTTTATCAACCACTTTAAGTAAATGCTTTTCTGCGTGTTCAACTAAGTAATTATACAGGTCTTTTTTGTCTTCAAAATATTGATAGATACTTCCTTTTGCCATTTTTAAATCGGTAACCAATCTTGTAATAGAAGCTCCTTCATAAGAATGCAAAGCAAACTCTTTATATGCCATTTTTAAAAACGTACGTTTCTTTACTTGTTTGAGGTTATGAAATCGTTCACTTGGCATTACCAGTCAGAGTCTTTTAAAAATTTACCAACCAACATGGCCATTAAAATGGCTAAATAAAGTTGGCCTGCAATGGAAACTAAAATAGCTGCCGCCTGACCCTGAGGAGTGTGAGGAGTAATATCGCCATAACCCAATGTTGAAAGTGTAATAAAACTAAAATACACTGTATCATAACCACCACCGTATGTAAAATCAAAATCAAATGAAGCTGGGTAGAGCAAATCAACCAAATCAAACAACATAGCACCAGATAACCCGAACAATAAATAAGCACCAATGGATCCTGCAATTATTTGTGCATCCACTTTTTTGAGGCCAAACATTGTTTTAATTACTTTTAATGCAGTAATACCAAATAATATAAAAAGTAAAGTCGCCTTAATAATCGAAATATAAATAATACTATCTAATTGCCTGTTCAAAGTAAACCAGGTAAAGGCTAGTGATACTAAAAGTATCCCTGAGCCTGCCACAATTTTCTTTTCATCTCCATATAAAATTACTACACAATTAATAACTACAAAGGAGGCTGCTAAATAGATTGTGATAGTACCCAATGGCATTTCATAGGTAAATGGGGGCATCAGAATAAAAATTACCATTGAAGCCAGCAAATAATAAAACCGCTCTTGTGAATGTTTATACAGATACTTACTTATTGTTTTTAGTATCATTTCGGATGTCTCTTTCTATTTTGCCTCTTGTTTACAATTCAGTAACATACGCCTTACATAATTCATAGTAAGGTAAACCAAATCTACAACCTTGTTAACACCTATGGTAAATCTTTGAGGTGAAATTAAAACAATTTGGATAAATGAATCTATCCTGAATAATCTATTACGCATTCCAATTGCCAACCATTCAAGCACTCTGAAGTTTTACTCACTAAAATTGATAATGAGATGAAACAATCTGCTATTATGTCTGTCGTATAATAAACAAATGGCGAATCGCAATGACGATTTTGGGCCGTCATTCCCTACGCTGATTTTGGGTTAAATTTCTACTAACCTGAACCCGAACTCAGATTAATAGGGCGTAATGGTTAATAATTTTAACGCAGTATAAAGAAAAATACATGGAGGATTAGTTGACTTTTTTAGGAATCATCACACTAATGAGGCAACTTCCTTTCAATTAAACCATAGCTAAAAGTACCCAAAAGGGCTCCAACTAAGGCCAATATAAACACCCATCCTTGGTGGCCAGCCAAAATAAATAACGGCCCCGGACAGGCCCCAGTTATAGCCCAACCTAAACCAAATATGGTTCCACCTATTAAATACCTTACATAACCAGGCTCTTGTTCACGTAGTTGAATAAATTGGCCTTGAGCATCTTTCATCTTTGCTTTTTTAATAAATTTAACAACCAAAATACCTGTAATAACTGCTGTGCCGATTACCCCATACATGTGAATGCCCTGAAATCGGAACATCTCTTGTATTCTATACCAGGAAATAACTTCACTTTTGCTAAGGATAACCCCAAAAAGAATGCCCACAGATAAAAATCGAAAATGTTTCATTTTAGTTTGTTTAGAGTTTAATCAATAATGGTAAAAACAGATGAGTCATGGCAAGCCCCCCTATAAAAAACCCAATTACCGCCACTAACGACCATTTTTGCAAATTACTTAACCCACTTATAGCATGACCTGAAGTACATCCATTTGCATAGCGTGTGCCAAAACCAACTAAAAAACCTCCCCCTAAAAGAAATATCATGCTTCTAAGAGACCACACATTTTCCGAACCAAATATTTCTTCGGGCACATAAGCTGATCCGGGGTTGGCAATTCCTATGGCCTTAAGGCTTGCAATGGTATCTGGCGAAATTGCTACCGCCTGAGAAGGTGTTAGGTATTGAGCAGCAATAAAGCCTCCAATAATAGCACCTCCAATAAAAATTAAATTCCACAGTTGGTCGCGCCAATCAAATCTAAAAAAATCAGAAACCCTGCCGGCTCCTAAAAGATTGCACATAGTTTTAAAGTTTGTTGAAATACCAAACCCTTTACCAAAGTACAGTAATGAAAACATTATACAAGTTATTAATGGGCCAGAAATCCACCAAGGCCAAGGTTGCTGTATAAATTTAATTATTTCATCCATAGTATATCATTTAGGGTTATTAAAAGTTAAACAAAGGTTATTGCCTATAACACTTGTTTATTAAAAATGGCTAAGTTCTAAACAATACAGCTAAAATGCTTATATATTCCACTAAAACCGTCCCTGCAAGTCATTCCGCAGGAATCTTGACCATGTAGCCTGTTACTATAAGCGGCAAAGATTTCTCCGTTGCACTACGAAATGACATTCTTTAAGTTTTAAGCAAATAGCAACATGTCCATATTAGATAATACAAAAATGCTGTCCTAGTTAGAACTTAGCCTTAAAAATTAATCATTAATCGAAAAAGTGAGCTTGCAATTATCTATACAGCTCAATATTTGGGTAACTTCAAGTAGTTTGAGATAATAAAACATGTTTTTCCCTTCTCTAACGCTGCCAAGTACTCCTTTTAATTTCATGGTATTTAAATGGTGCGAGGCCAACGACTGTTCTAAACCAAGTGCGATACATATTTCAGATACTTTTTTTCTCCCTTTTTTGGATAAGTAGTCAATAATTGCCAACCAGATAGGATGGGCAATTGTTTTTAATACAAAGGCAGCCTTCTCCAATTCTTCTTGCTCAACCAATGTCTTACTCATTGTTACATTCATTAAATACCTGTGTTGTACATGTTTTGCAAATGTTCTTATCCAGCTTGCTATATATAGTTTTTAATGCAACCAGTTTAGTCTCAAACATGTTTTCGTTGCCTATCTGTTTTGTAAATCCGCCCTTTTCTAAATAATCTTTTACGGGTTGGCTTAAAGAACAAAAGTAAAATCCCTTTCCGGCAGCCTGCCATTTATGCGCTTCTCGCTCTAATAATTCTGCCCCTGCTAAATCAATAATTCCAATTCCGTTGGCAACAATCAGCAGGTTGGGTTCTCCGGCATCATATACATTGGAGAAAAAATCTTCCACTTTATCCACTGCGCCAAAAAACAACGATCCTTCTATTCTAATTATGCGTAATTGCGGACAAGCTGGCATTGGTGTTCGTTCTATATTAATGAAAGCTCGGTGTTCGTTATCTTTATCAGGTGCCAGTGTAATAATGGTAGGGCTGGAAGTTCGCTTGAGATAGAATACCAATGAGATGATTACACCCATGTAAATGGCAAACTCCAACTCCAAAAATAAAGTAGAAAGCATAGTAACTGAAAACACCGTTGCTTCTGCCCTGCTCGATTTAAAAATTTGTTTAATACTGTGGAAATCAATTAAATTATACGCTACCAATAAAATAATACCCCCCATAGCAGCAATAGGCAAATAGGCTGTTAACGGTGCAATTAATAATAATACCAACAAAAGCAGTACTGCTGCAAAAATGGCAGCCATAGGTGTTTTTGCTCCTGCCGTATAATTAATACCCGAACGGGTAAACGAACCCGAACCTGCATAACTTGAAAAGAAACTCCCCACAATATTCGATAGCCCTTGCCCAATAAACTCCTGATTGCCATCTATACGCTGACCCGATTTGGAAGCAATAGATTTGCCGATGGCAACGGCTTCAATTAATCCTAATAGTGCAACTGCAAAAGCATAAGGCACCAGTTCCTCAAGCTCTAGCCTTGTAAAAGAAGGGACTGAAAAGGGAGGCAAACCGGCATTTAACTTACCTACCAGGCTTACCCCATGCTCGCTGCCTTTACTAAAAAATGCAAGTACACTGCCTGCAACCAGAGCCACTAACAGGTTGGGTATTTTAGGTGTGAATTTTTTAATGGTTAGTGCTACAATAAGTGTGGTTATTGCCACACTAAAAACATAGAAATTGGTATCTGGCAAGCCAAGAAAAATTTGATGCCATTTATCAATAAAATCACCTTCTCTTGAAATCTCTATTCCAAACACTTTACCCAACTGGCTGGTGGCAATAAGTATGGCTGCTCCTGCTGTAAACCCTACCACAACAGAATGCGAAACGAAATTTACCAGAGTGCCCAGCCTTGCCAAACCCATGCCCAATTGAAACACTCCTGCAAGCAGGGTTAGCGTAAGTACAAACTGGATATATTCGGGCGATTCAGGTACTGCAAATTTGCTTACCGTGCCAAAAACCACCAATGAAATAGCCGTTGTTGGCCCCGATATTAAGTGCCATGACGACCCAAACAATGCAGCAATAATTGGGGTAATCATAGCAGTATATAGCCCATAAATAGGCGGCATACCGGCAATAGCTGCAAAGGCAATGCCCTGAGGCAGCACAATAATGGCACCTGTAAGCCCAGCTATTGAATCGGCCTTAAGCGTATCTTTATTTACCTTGCCAACCCATTGCAGGAATGGAAATATAGTATATACTAACCCTTTTCTCAATTTATTTATTCTCCTCTACGTAATATGTTGACATATACGGTTTAAGTGCCCTTGGAAAATGCAGAGGCCTCCGTTCGCCATTTGGCCCCGGTGCTGGGCGTGTCCACGATAGCCATTTTTTATACTCTTCGTGCGATTTATTGGTGTCCACTTGAATATCACCGTATTTATCATCTGCATGTGCTACTTCTATACGTACTTTTTGGTGCCAGCAGTGCATTCCGCTAATAGGATCCGGATGAACCGGAAATGTAATATTTTGATGTACTCCGCCATCGCTCCAAAAAATTCGTTTCGAATCTTTATCCAAACTTTCGTATGGTTTAATACCCGAAACCGTGCTCATTTTCCATTTGCCATTTTTGTTTTCAATGTTTACTGTATTGGTTGCCCAACGGTTGGCTTCCGTATCCTGAGGCCTTCTCCACCTGCCTAAGTGGTGCGAACAAGCTACAATCAGGCTTCATTCCTTCGGTTACCCACACACCTTATCTACAAAGTAACCAATATCGGTGTTAACCCTAATGAGGTCTCCTGTTTTTATTTTAAACCTGGCTGGACTTGCAATATAATTATGGACACTGAGTTAACCTGATTAATTCATGAATATTTGTTATGAGCATTTTAAGTGTCTGCCAGTCAAGTACTCGCACAGGGTTTTGGAACGGAGATGTAGCGAGCTACATCGAGTACCAAAATTCGAGCCTGTCTGCCGAACAGGCAGGCAAGTGCTTGAATGGTTGGCAATTGGAATGCGTAATAGATTATTCATGAATTAATCAGGTTAAAACAATAAAAAATGGGGTCATTGATTAATCAATGACCCCATTTTAGTTATTCAGATAATTTCAACTATCCGTTCATAGAAACCAAAAATTCAGCGTTGTTTCTCGTTCCTTTCATTTTCTGTAATAAGAATTCCATTGATTCAACAGAGTTCATATCGCTCATAAACTTCCTCAAGATCCAAATTCGCTGAAGCTCTTCTTTATCCATTAATAAGTCTTCTCTTCTGGTTCCTGAAGCTGGCACGTCAATAGCAGGATAAACACGCTTGTTAGCAAGTTTTCTGTCTAAGACAAGTTCCCAGTTACCCGTTCCTTTGAATTCTTCAAATATAACTTCGTCCATTTTAGAGCCTGTATCAATAAGAGCTGTTGCCAAAATAGTTAACGAACCTCCATTTTCTACATTACGAGCAGCACCAAAGAAACGCTTTGGCTTATGCAATGCATTGGCATCTACACCACCAGATAAAATTTTGCCAGAAGAAGGCACTGTTGTGTTATGCGCTCTTGCTAAGCGAGTTAATGAATCAAGTAGAATAACTACATCGTGACCACATTCAACCATACGTTTTGCTTTTTCAAGCACAATGTTGGCCACCTTAACATGTCTATCTGCTTGCTCATCAAAAGTGGAAGAAACCACCTCAGCTTTTACGCTTCGAGCCATATCTGTTACTTCCTCAGGGCGTTCATCTATTAATAAAATAATAAGATAAACTTCTGGGTGATTTTCGGCAATAGCATTTGCAACTTCTTTAAGTAAAACAGTTTTACCAGTTTTAGGTTGCGCTACAATCATTCCTCTCTGCCCTTTACCAATAGGCGCAAATAAATCCATTACACGAGTAGAGTATCTATCAGGCTTAGAGCTTAGATTTAATTTTTCGTCAGGAAATAACGGAGTCAAATATTCGAAAGGAATACGATCTCTTATTTCTTCGGTTGTTCTACCATTTACAAGGCTTACCTTAATTAAAGCGAAGTATTTCTCCCCTTCTTTAGGGGGTCTAATTTGTCCTCTTACGGTATCTCCTGTTTTTAACCCAAATAATTTAACTTGAGAGGGTGATACGTAAATATCATCAGGGCTAGCTAAATAATTATAATCGGATGAACGTAGAAACCCGTAGCCATCTTGCATCATTTCAAGTACGCCTTCGTTTTCAATCAGTCCTTCGAACTCTCTAATGGTAGCTAGATTCTTCTTCTTTTCTTGAAAACGCTCGTTTCTTATCGGTTTCTCAGTAGGTTTTTCAACGGGCTTAGATTCTTTAACTCCTTCCGTGGCTTCGTTACCTTCGCCACCCTTTTTCTCTTCGTTTTCCTTTTTCTCCCTAAGTTTTAACACATCAGGGTGAATTCGTCTTTTCGACTCTGGTTTAGATTTCTTCTCAGGCTTCTTCTCGACACTCTTTTTAGGTGCTGTTTCGCCTTCAAGGTCAAAAGATTTTAGCAAGTCATCAGTTGTATCCTCTTTTTTATCCTCTGATTTTTTTGATGATGGAGATGATTCTTTTTTGGGATTTTTTCTTGCAGGGCGAGACTCTTTTTTCTTTTCTACCTTTGGTTTTGTTTCAACCTTTGCTTTTGGCTTGGTTGGCAAGTCTTTTTCTGGCGTAATTGCCTGCTTATCAAGAATTTTGTAGATAAGTTCTTTTTTTGGTAATTTTTTAAAGTTAGTTACCTCTAACTTTTCTGCGATCTCCTTCAATTCAGTGAGAAGGAGCACATTTAATTCTTCTAAAGTGTACATAAATTTGTATAAAGTGTGTTCTTGATTAAGAACATTGTAGTCTATTAAGATCTGTAAATATTATTTGTGTGGTCGTTTTAAATATCGGAATACAATAAACGAATTTTGAATGAACGGTTACCAGAAGTGGTTTTGTTCGTTATTGGTTATGCAAGTATAGGGGTTTGCTTTATTATTTTCAAAGAATAAGTAGGTATTTGTATAAAATCAACATTTATGACCCAATTAAGTGGCTTTTATTGAAGCATATTGCCTTATTTTGCAGCTTAAATACTGCATAAGACATGTTACAGATTGCCCAAATCAAGGAAAATAAGGAAGTCATAATTAGCGGATTGGTTAGACGAAACTTTAAAGAAGCTGAAAAATCAATAAATAGTTTATTGGATTTAGATGACCAGCGGAAAGCTATCCAACAAAAAAATGATGCTACTTTGGCTGAGGCTAATCTTCTTGCTAAGCAGATTGGACAATTGATGGGGCAAGGTAAAAAAGAAGAAGCTGAAGAAGTAAAAAAGAAAACAGCAGCATCTAAATTAGAAAGCAAGCAATTTGGTGAAGAACTCAAACGTGTTGAGGAAGAAATACAACAACTACTCTATACTATTCCTAATGTGCCAAACCCAAAGGTTCCTGCCGGTAATTCTGATGAAGATAATGAAGTACTAAGCACCCATGGAGATATTCCTAATTTATATGATGGAGCTAAACCACACTGGGATCTGATAGAAAAATATGACATCATAGATTTTGAGCTAGGCAACAAAATTACTGGCGCAGGGTTTCCTGTGTACAAAGGTAAGGGAGCCAAACTTCAACGAGCTCTGGTAAATTTTTTTTTAGACGAGGCAACAAATGCAGGCTATAATGAGGTGCAACCTCCAATTCTAATAAATCAAGCATCGGGAATTGCTACTGGGCAGTTGCCAGATAAAGAAGGACAGATGTACCATGCTACAGAGGATGATTATTACTTAATTCCTACCGCAGAGGTACCAATCACTAATATGTATCGAGGTGAAATTTTGAAAAAAGATGAACTACCAAAAAAACATGCGGGGTTTACACCCTGTTTTAGACGTGAAGCTGGTTCTTGGGGGGCACATGTACGTGGTCTTAATCGCTTGCACCAATTCGATAAAGTAGAAATTGTTCAAATTCAGCACCCAGATAAATCGTATGAGGCTTTGGAAGATATGAGCAATTATATTCAGTCGTTGCTAAAGAAATTGGAATTACCGTATAGAATATTGTTGCTTTGTGGAGGTGATTTAGGGTTTACCTCTGCTATTACTTACGATATGGAGGTGTTCTCAGCAGCTCAGAAAAAATGGCTTGAGGTAAGCTCAGTTAGTAATTTTGAGACCTATCAGGCAAATCGACTTAAACTCCGATTTAAAGAAGGAGATAAAAAACCACAATTGCTACACACACTCAACGGAAGTGCCTTGGCTTTGCCAAGAATCGTGGCTGCCATTTTAGAAAATAACCAAACCGCAGAAGGTATTAAAATTCCTAAGGTGCTGGTTCCGTATTGTGGTTTTGATATGATACCTTAAATCCGCAAGGAACTTTGTGATGAAAGCCATAAGATGTTGTTAGTTA
>CAZZML010000081.1:0-10117 GCA_964654735.1 uncultured Roseivirgaceae bacterium
CCTTTAAAATACTAATATACAGTTACTATTGAATAATTAACAAGATGACTTTATGAAGAAAGCATTTATTACTTTTGCAAGATGAACGTACCTACTTATGATTTTTTAGGACTGCAAATAACAGAACCATTCACTTGGCTAACCAACTGGCTTGTAGCAGCATTTGTACTCAGTTTTGGTCATTTTTTATACAGAGATAAGTTTGCTGATGCAACACAAAAGTACTGGTCTTTCTTTTTTGTATTCATTGGCCTTGCATCCCTTACAGGTGGCACTGCTCATGGGTTTATAAACTATGTAGGTCAAAATTTTCATTATGCAGCTTGGATATTTACCGGAATGGCAGTTTTTGCAGCAGAACTTGCAACAATACAGCTTATAGAAAATGAAAAAGTAAAATCGGTTGTTCGATTAATTATTTATGCCCAGCTAATTATTATGTCGAGCTCTGTTATGTATTTGCATAATTTTAATAGTGTAAGAATTAATTCAGCCGTGGGTTTGGTAGGTATGGTAATTCCAGTATCTGTGCTTCACTATCTCAAACATAAAGACAAAAGATCCCTTTTTATAATTTTTGGTGTTTTATCCAATTTAATTCCAGGAGCTATTCATACCTTTAAGATTTCTTATAACCAATGGTTCAATTTTAACGATATTAGCCATATTATTATGATATTTTGTTTTTACATCTTGTATAAAGGTGCCAAGCAAAATGAGAATATTGAAATGGCTAAGAAATTGAGTAAGGCTCCAGCTTAATTAGATATCCTCTGGCATAACAATCCATAATACAAGGTACACAAGCATACCTGGAAAGGCTGCTGAAAAAATACTCACCAAAACATAAAGCAATCGAACAATTGCTGGATCCCAACCAAGGTATTTGGCAATTCCTCCACATACACCTGCAATTACTTTATCGTTTTTAGCTCGGGTTAATTTATCTCTCATTGTATAATCTGTCATATAAACAATAATGGAAATTTCGTGCCAAAGCAATAAAATGAATCCAAACATCTAATTATGCCACCTTTCCATCTAAAACTGTTCAGTTTCGATCAGGTAGATTTGTAATAGTGAACATTACTTTACCTCAAACGGAATGGTTTTTTCAAAAAACTGAATATGACTTGGATAAGAGTCTCCTAATTTATTATACTTAATCATCTCCTCTGTAGTTCTGTATTTATAGGCTTTAAGTTCAAAGCTATATTTACCTATTGGTAGCAAAGCAGCAATTTGGTACGATCTGCTTTCTCCAGGATACAAATTATTGTCAGCCATTTTTTTTGCTACCGGATACCACTCCCAATGCTCCCCTATTCTAAAGCTGTCAACTGCTACTAATTGTCCATTACTAGCATTAAACACAGAGAGCTTTGTAATTATAAAACGCTCTGGGTCACCCGTAGGCACTCGATGACCTGCAAATCGGTTTATAACTTCGGTTTTTAGAATCACAGAATCTTTTACATTATATCTGCTTTTCACATCCGCAAACTCATAAGTTAACCCATCCAACCTTTCTGGTTTTAAACCATCAAGCTTAGGAATTCCTGAGCCCATAAAATAATGCATTCGAGATTTTCTAACAGGTGTTCCATCTGCAATTGGTCTATCGATTGCTGGCATATGACAGGTTTTGCAGTTCATTGTTTCGGCAAAAGGCCCAGCCTTCCACTCATCGCCTGTTTCAAAAGTACACACCAGTTCTGGTGTAACTACTGCTACCGCATTGTGACAATTAATGCATAATTGCTCTGATAAATGATTTTTATCTTGCACTGATTTGTGTGGAGCATTATTAGATACTGTTAAGCTAATAATGGCTCCGTCTCTTACATGGCAAGAGGCACAATTAATTCCTTCTTGTTGAAGTTCAGCATCAAATTCAGGATTTTTATGTTTTATAGGCTTGTACAAGTCTCCATCTTCCAGATCGGTTATGATATACTCTTGTTGATTTTGCAAAGGAATATGGCAATTAATACACATATACGGGCTCGATTCTTTGGCAATTTCCGCTTGAAACTGTAAATCTTTCCAGGCCATTGAATGGGTTGAGGTACTCCATTCTTCGTAATGGTCTTTATGGCAAGAGCCACACTCTTTAGAGGATAAAGATGTAAGACCTTCTGGAACTGCCTGGTTAGGAATAGCCTGCTCCCAATGATTGTTAAAAGAACCCGAAGAACCTGCTCCAATGATACTGTAAATGGCTATAGATACAGCAATAATTAACCCCAATATTATTAAAATAAATTTTCTCGACATTTCAGTTTAGTATAAATGAGGTGGCAAAAATAGCACATTGAATATCGATAATAACTTAACGGTTTAGGCATCTAAGTATAAATACCTAGATGGTGTAACAGATTTTACTTAGTTGGCAAACAAACTACTCAAGCTACTTTTGTATCAGATGGTTTTGGTTAATGAAAAGAATTACCGGTATAAGGCCGGTTTTTCTTTTTTATATCATTTGAGTAGTTCAACTTTAAATATAGCTCCAGACCCCGTCACCTTATTTTCAACAGAAATTTTACCCTTCAGTTTATCTACCAATCTTCTGGTAATTAATAGTCCAAAACCTGGAGATATTTTGTCATTTTCAACATTTTCAGCTACTTTATAACCTGCAAAAAGTCGTTTCTTTTGGTCAGGATTAACTCCCTTACCACTATCACTAACGGTTATTTTGATAAAATTATCGTTTTCACTTACCTTAATATCAACCATTGTGTCCTTAGGAGTATATTTTATAGCATTAGAAAACAGATTAGAAATAATTTGTCTTAAATATTGAGCGTCAGTATTAATATGTAAATCTCTATTATTAATATCCACACTAACTTGTACATTTTTGGCCATCATAGCTGGCTCATGTAATTTAATCACTTTCTCAATTATATCATACACATTGGTATTAATGAGTACCATTTCTTTTAACTCTGACTCTATTTTATGCACATCAAGCATATTATTAACCATGCTAATACCATCTGTTACCACTTTATTAATAAGATTCAAATAATCATTTTGGTCTTTGCTAATTTTATCTTTTTTTAAATTGATAAGTTCCACTAGCCCTTGAATATTACCTAACGGAGTTTTAAGGTCATGAGCCACCACAGACAGAACATTGTTTTTTTCAATGTTCATCTCTTCTAAACTATCATTACTAAACGCTAGTTCTTCATTTTTTTCTGCTATCTCA
Organism: uncultured Roseivirgaceae bacterium; assembly: GCA_964654735.1. GTDB lineage: Bacteria > Bacteroidota > Bacteroidia > Cytophagales > Cyclobacteriaceae > JAKISE01. The sequence goes on from CAZZML010000081.1 coordinate 3,221, forward strand.
TTTTTCTGCTTATCAATAATGGTGTATTGATGCTTTAGTTCTCGGTGTGATTTAACCACATAGATTAAACCAAACATTATGACAAACGCAAAAGCAATTAGCAGTAAAACCACCATTCGCATATTACTTAAATCTTCCAAGTATTGCTCATTTTGAGCATTTTGGGCTAAGCTCATTGAAACATTTAACCCCAAATAGAAAATAAAAAATAAGAATAACTTAAATTGATTAAAAAACATGTTACCCATTTTAAAATATTGGTTAGTTAGTTAATTTAAAATTATACAATTATTAGGTGATTAAAAATGCAATTAAGTTTTATTTCAACAAATCAGTCTAATGGGTGCATTTACACTATCAAATTGGCTTAAGTCTGTGTTACCTTTATATCTTTGTCGCTTTCTCAAAAACCTGAGTTCGATTTAAGGAATACTGACAGCATTCCTTAAATCGAACTCAGGTTAAAACGTATTTTTAAAGATTGATGAAGAATTTTATTCAAGAGCTAACTTGGAGAGGCATGATACACGATATAATGCCCGGAACTGAAAAAGAATTTAATAAGCAAATGACCTCTGCTTATATTGGTTTTGACCCCACAGCAGACTCATTGCATATAGGCAGCTTGGTTCAGATTATGACACTTGTTCATTTACAGCAAAGTGGACATAAACCATTTGTTTTGGTAGGTGGAGCTACAGGTATGGTAGGCGACCCTTCAGGGAAATCGCAAGAACGAAACTTACTTTCCGAAGATGTTCTCCAACACAATTTAAGATGCATTGAAAAACAATTGAGTCAATTTTTAAACTTTGATAAAGGTGAAAACAAAGCTGAAATCGTAAACAATTATGATTGGTTTAAAGAGATGGGGTTTCTCGAATTTATACGTGATGTGGGTAAACATATTACCGTTAATTATATGATGAGCAAAGACTCAGTGAAAAACCGCTTAGAAACTGGTATGTCGTTCACCGAGTTCTCTTACCAACTAGTACAAGGATATGATTTCTGGTGGCTTTACTCCAACAAAAATTGCAAAGTACAATTGGGTGGTTCCGATCAGTGGGGCAATATTGTAACAGGTACAGAGCTCATAAGACGAAAATCGAAAGGAGAAGCTTTTGCGGTAACTACTCCATTAATTAAAAAAGCAGACGGTACAAAATTTGGCAAAACTGAAGGAGGTAATGTATGGTTAGATAGAGAAAAAACTTCTCCTTATAAATTCTATCAATATTGGCTAAATGCCTCGGATGTAGATGCTAGAAACTATATCCGAATTTTTACCTTATTAAGTAAAGATGAAATTGAAGCATTAGAAAAAGAACATAATGAAGCACCACATGTAAGAGTTTTGCAAAAAGCATTGGCTAATGAAATAACCACTCGGGTTCACTCCAAAGAAGAGTTAGAAATGGCCATTAAAGCATCTTCCCTCCTATTTGGCAAATCAACTACGCAAGATTTGCAGGAACTGGATGAAGCAACCTTACTAGCTGTTTTTGAAGGAGTGCCTCAAGTTAAAATTGATAAGGTTGATTTAGTATGCTCTCTAGTTGATTTTCTTTCAGAAACTACCAACAATGTCATCTTCGCTTCTAAAGGGGAAGCTAGAAGAATGTTAAAGGGTGGTGGTGTTAGCATTAATAAGCAAAAACTAGGGCAAGATGCAGATAGTAGTTTGGATGTAGAGTTGCTTCAAAACAAGTATATATTGGTTCAGAAAGGTAAGAAAAACTACTATTTGGTTATAGTTGAGTAGTAAGATGCCTGATTGAATTAATAGAGGTTTCCTTTAGTCAAAAAACATCCAGTAGAATCCAAAATCGACTAAGCTACGTTTGCCAACGTAATTAGGAGCTGCAAAATAGGTTTCACCTGTAAATACATCAATTAGATTATTAAATTTAAAGAAAACAAATGCATGTCCTAGTTTAACATTTACATAAAAATCTGAGATTAAAAAGGCTTCAACATTAAATCTATCTTGAATAAAAAATTGGTTTGTAGAAACGCGATAATCTGGAGCAAAATAGTCTGATTTCCAATGATTATCTATGCCAATCTGCCAATCTAAGTTACCTCCAAAGTTAATGCCGTGTAAGTAGATGTTTAAATTGGCCATTATTTTGGGCAAAGGAAAAACCTGAGTACTATCGCCTCCAACTGTTGAATAAAGGCCTTCTCCTTCAATATAAAGATTTCTTGCAGGGTTTATTAAAAACTTGGCACCTACGGTTAAAATCGTATTGGTTCCATTAAGCTGTACAGGTACGGCCTCTTTATTATAGTAAACATAGTCTGTAAACGAACTAAATGCTATTGTAGGCTTTAAATAGGAAGCATTTTTTAATTTATGGGTGTAGCTCCCGTCTATTTGTATTGCCTTAATTGTTTTAAAATTATTAACCCAATAATCGTTATTCCCTAAATAGGCTCTTTCCATAAACGAAGCTTCATATTGCTGCGTAACAAAGTTCCCTTCTAACCCTTTAAACCTTACTTTTCCCCAAAGTTTTTGATTTCCATTCAGGTTAAAATCTATACCACCGTATAATTGATAATCGGGAGTAAAATTGTATCGAACTCTACCACCAATATAATGCTCAATGCCATCTTGAGCTGGCTTCGTGTTTCTGAAATTTAGCGTATCAGAGTCGCCTGCTCCATAGGTGAAAGTGTAAATTCTATACCGGTAATGAGCAGAGTAAAATAGGGGCCCTAAATCCCCCTTTATCCCATTTTCAATACTAAAGGTTTCAAATATGGTTGAATCGTTTGTGACTGAATTGCTAAAGTAAGTGGTGTCGAAATAGCTTAGGTCTGAGGTTAAATCGTTATTAAAAAACTTTGTTTTATCATACGAACGATCGAATATTTGATAGGCTTGCAAACCTTTGTTTACGGAATACTGATGATAAAGATGGTAAGTCTTCTTTAAATACTCACTGTTGGAGTTTTCGAGAAAAGCTTTCGCATTGCGGTCAAAAACTCCTTCCGGAGAATTTGATTCATCTATCCCTCCTTGCTCAGCTGCTGTGGTTTTTAATCGAGAAAAATTACCCATCACAAGGTATTTCCTGTTAGGAGTAAAATAAACTAAATAGGCATCAAATCCTTCATTCCTAACCAATCTGTCCGTTCTACCTTTGGTGCTGTATTGCTTGTCGGAGTTAGTATTAAAGTAATCGAGTCCGATATTAAAGTTAGAACTGTCGCTTCTATTAAAGCCTACATCAACATAAGTTCTATTTCGTCCGCCAATGGCAGCACCAATTCTTGAGTAGGGTGATTTGGTATCGTAATACCTAAAATCGTGAATAGATTTATAATAAGGCACATAAGCTGAATAACCTGATCTAGCCCCAATTAAATAGGGGACTTTATAATAAATATTACGAATTGCAGTACCTGAAATGCCCAAATCTTGCATCTGGTATTCAGTCTTTTCTGGCATGCTCCATCTATGCGTGTTAATGGAACTCGTATCTATAACAGTAAACGTTAAATCGTTGTATAAAACATTGTCTTCCTTAATGTACCTTGTGGTATTAGGCCCATACACCAATTTAGTGCTATCGTCTAAAATTTGAGCTTGAGAAGCAAGGGCACTAATGCAAAAAAATGAAATGAAAATTATCCTTATCACAACACAAAATTAACTACTAACCAGTTTTTTACTCATATCAATTAGCTTCTTCCTGCTCATATTTATCTACAATAGCCTCTTGAACAAGTGAATTAAATTCTTCTTCCTCCTGAAACAAAAATTGAACCGAAATTGGCAAATAGAATAAATCTACTTTTCCCGAAGTACTAAAAAGTTGGTTCGACCTTATTTTAGCAATGTCTTTTTCTGTGGTAATTAATTGAGCTTTATGACGTTTTGCTTTGTTTACTAACTCTATTAGGTCGTTCGGTTTATAATTATAATGATCGCTATATGAAACCGTTTCAACCAAATTAAAAGAATTTGAAACATATTCTTTTAAAGGCTTAATATTAGCTAAACCAGCAAAGAGAATAACTTTTCCTCCAAACTTATACCCCTCAGAGAAAGCCTCAGGTATCCCATATTTTATATAGGAAAAATAGATTGGAGTATCAGTAGAAACATAACGTTTCACTCCTTGGAGAACTTCTTCTTTTGAGGTAATTGATAAGTCTGCTGGGCATTTGGTAATTATAATTGCATCTGCCCGGCTTGCCCCTTTCCTCGTTTCACGTAGATAACCAGATGGCAATACAAAATCTTTATAAAACGGGGATATATATTGGGTTAGCAGTAAATTAAAATCAGGGGTAACATTTCTATGTTGATAAGCATCATCTAGTAAAATTACTTGTGTTTCAGGGTGCTCCATTAGTATGCGAGGAATGGCCAATGCGCGATTTTCGCCCACTGCTACTGTAATACCATTCTTAAATTTTGTATAAAACTGATACGGCTCATCTCCTATATCTTCTACCGAAGACAAATTATTAGCAATTAAAAACCCCTTTGATTTACGTTTATAACCTCTGCTAAGTGTAGCAACCGAATATTGTTTTTTTAGTAAACGTATCAAGTATTCTACCATTGGCGTTTTACCCGTGCCTCCTACCGACAAGTTGCCAACGTTAATGGTCATTATATCATAGTTAAAACTTCTAGTATAATTGATATTAAACAAATGATTACGAAACATAGTAATCAGAGTGTAAATTAAAGTGAGCGGGTATAATATAATCGCACGAAAATTCATTTTATACGAATAGTGTAAATAGTAGTTTTCTCCTCAGTTGCAAAATGTTAACTTTACATCTTTACAATTTGAGGCTACAAATATGACTAAAATAAAAGATGTAATTGCCTATTTAGAAACAATTGCGCCACTGGCTCATCAAGAATCGTATGATAATTGCGGACTACTAACCGGCTCGGTTAGTAGTGATATAACTGGAGTACTAATTACGTTAGATTGTACCGAAGAAGTTGTTCAGGAAGCAATAAACATGCATTGCAATTTAATAATTACGCACCATCCCATTATTTTTTCAGGCTTAAAAAAAATTACAGGCAAAACTTATGTAGAGCGTACTATTATACTTGCAATTAAACACGAAATTGCCATTTACGCAATACATACTAATCTTGACAATAGCCTTACAGGAGTAAACTTTCAGTTTGCTAAAAAGCTTGAATTAAATAACCTAACCATTTTAAGCCCGAAAGCTAGCACACTTAACAAACTTGTTTGCTTTGCACCTAAAGCAAATGAGGGAAGTATATTACAAGCACTCCACGAGGCAGGAGCTGGCAATATTGGCAATTATTTAAACTGCAGTTTTACCTCAGATGGCATCGGTCATTTCACACCTAACGAATTGGCAAATCCCAGTATTGGGTCTGAAGGCAAGCCAGAGCATGTAAAAGAGTCGAAAATAGAAGTTGTTTTTCCTTCTTACAGCCTAATTAAAATTGTTGATGTACTAAAAATGGCTCACCCATACGAAGAGGTTGCCTATTTTATAAGTGAATTAAATAATACAGATCTAAGTATTGGAGCAGGAGTTGTTGGAACCCTTAGAGATGAATTAACGGTGAAAGATTTTCTATCTCACCTAAAGAAACGAATGAACCTATCAATGATTAAGTTCACAAAAGGGTATTCAGGAAAAATTAAAACCGTTGCTATTTGTGGGGGTTCCGGAAGCTTTTTATTAACGACTGCCTTGCGAGCAAAAGTAGATGCTTATATATCGGCCGATTTTAAGTATCATGAGTTTTTTGATGCTGAAAATAAGCTCTTAGTATGCGATATAGGACATTACGAAAGTGAAGTTGCTACAAAAGATTTACTATATGATATTTTAAGTAAAAAATTCTCTAGTTTTGCACTCAATTTGTCAGAAATAGACACTAATCCAATAAGTTATTTTAATTAAATGGAAAATACAGTTGCTAAAAAACTCGAATCGCTAGAGAAACTTCAAAAAGTAGATTCTAAGATTGATAATATTAAAAAAATTAGAGGTGCATTGCCTGAGGAAGTTAGAGATTTAGAAGATGAAATTGCAGGCTTGGAAACTAGAATAGGAAAATACAACTCTGATTTAGAAGACCTTGAAACCGGAATTGAAGAAAAAAAGCAAGGAATAAAAACCTCTGAAACGCTTATCCAAAAATACGAGGAGCAACAAATGAATGTTCGCAACAACCGTGAATACGATGCGATTACGAAAGAAATGGAATTGCAAGCACTCGAAATTCAAGTATCTGACAAAAGGATAAAAGAAGCTTTTATTAAAATAGACGCTAAAAAAGAAGAAATTGAAGCCGCCAAAGCTGTGATTGCTGAAAGAAATCAAGATTTGGAAGCTAAAAAGAAAGAACTTGAAACGTTAGTTGCTGAAAGTGAAGCGGATGAGACTAAATTAGAGAAAGAACGCAAAAGAGCTTCTAAGGCAATTGATGAGCGTATTTTAACAGCTTATAATCGTTTAAGAGATAATGCTAAAAATGGATTGGCAGTTGTTGCTGTTCAAAGGCATGCTTGCGGTGGATGTTTTAATATTGTACCTCCTCAAAGACAAGCTGATATTAAAGAGAAGAAAAAAGTAATTGTATGCGAGCATTGTGGTAGGATTCTTTCTAGTGTTGAGCTAGTGATTGAGCCTGAAAAGCCAAAACGTACCATAAGAAGAAAAAAGGCGGTAGCTAAAAAATAGTAGATGTACACATAAAAAAAGGAGGCTAACGCCTCCTTTTTTTATGCTTCAATGTTTCTATAAACGGCTAAGTTCTAACTAGAACAGCATTTTTGTATTATCTAAAAAGGAAATGTTGCTATTTGCTAAAAACTTAACCCGCATTATTCATTGGGGATTTGTAATGAAAGCCCTAAGTGCAAT